>JAJTBP010000191.1 GCA_021286825.1 Marinilabiliales bacterium
CTTTCGGGAGATTTTCTGAACATCGGCTGGTTGGGTTGGTTGGGAATCCCGCTGGTTTATCTGGTATACATTCTGGTGTTGAAATACTTCCTAAAGAGCTTTCTTTCCGTCCATTTTCCATTGTTTGCATGGTCTTTCGCCCTTCAAACGATGCAACTGATCTCTGCCGTACTGATTCTCTATTCCTTTCATCAAACGACTGATCTCTCCAAATATCTGTTCCTTTTCTTCCTATCCGCAGTTGCCACGGCAATACCGATCACCATTGGTGGAGTGGGTACACGGGAGTTTGTTTTCCTTTTGGGTGCCAAATACCTGCATCTGGACAACGAATTGTCCGTTGCACTTAGTCTGATGTTTTATCTGCTCTCCGCCTTCGTCTCGTTGGGTGGAATCTATTGGGTGTTCTTTCCTCCATTCAGAAACGAGGATGTTCCAGATCCACTCCCTACTACCGATTGAATTTGGGGTAATGGCTGCCACAAACGAAAATCGTTTCAAGGATGGAAGGAGCCAAACCCCTCCCCCCTTGAAACGAACTCGAAAAATTGCGTCAGGATTTGGCGCTCTTTCGGAACAGGAGCAAATACAATACTGGCGTTACATAGGCCGTAAGAATCAGTGAGGATGACAATCCACCGACAATGACCGTAGCCAGCGGACGTTGAACATCAGAACCAATTCCAGTATTCAGTGCTGCTGGCAACAGACCGATGATGGCAATGAGCATGACCAGAAAGATTGGTCGAAATTGCACCAGGGAACCCTTGAAAACAATCTCTTCCAACGGTACATTTTTCTTGTCAACCATCCTGTTGAGATAGCTTACCCACAAAACACCCGACATGACACATACACCCGCAAGTGATACAAAACCAACTCCTGCGGAGATACTGATGTTGATGTTGCGGATCAGCAAGGCTGCAATTCCCCCGATAGCAGCAAAAGGAATGTTCGCCATGACGATCACCACGGATTTGAACTGATACTTGAAAAGGATCAAAAGGATTGAGAAAATCAGGAGCAGGGTGATCGGAACAATGAAGAACAGTCGATTTTCAGCCCGGTTCATGTTTTCAAATTGTCCTCCCATGCTGTAATGATAATTGGGGGGCAAATGAATAGAGGAGCTGATCGATTGGCTTAACTCCCTGGCAAAACTTCCCTGGTCTCGCTCCCGTATGTTGGTTTTGACAGTGATCTGTCGTTGATCTTCATCTCTGGCAATGATGGATTGTCCTTCAGACAGTCTAATATCGGCCACTTGCGAGAGTGGAATCCGCATACCGGATTTGGTCTGAATGATGATTTTCCCAATTTGCTCAGGAGTCTTCCTACTTTCTTTGGAGAAACGCAGGATGATATCGAATCGTTTCTCGTCTTCCCACAAGGTACTGACTGGAAGCCCACCCACGGCCATTTCGAGAATTGCATTGACATCCGCAACATTTACCCCGTATCGGGCAGCCCGGTTGCGGTCGACGGCAACATCCAGCTGAGTTTGCTTATTTTCCTGTTCAATGGCTGTCTCTGATGCTCCCTGAACTTGCCTGGTCAGTTTGAGAATTTTTTCGGCATAGGTCCGAAGGGTGTCCAGATTTTTCCCTGTTACAAAAATGGCCAAATCGGAGGATGAGCCTGTTGCATTCTCCGTAACCATGTCGATAATGGGTTGAGTAATGGTAAAACTAGCACCTGGCAGGATGTTTTCCAGGTTATGTTTGATCTCCTTGACGAGTTCCTTTTTTGTTCTTTTGCTGGTCCAGGTTGAATAAGGTTGCTTCAACTGGATCATCGCCTCGATTCGATTCGGTCCGAACGGATCTGTCCCGTCATCTGTTCTGCCCAATTGGGTCATCACGCCCTTCACTTCATCATACTTGGCCAGTTCTTTCCTGATGACCTCAGGATATTGACTGGCAGCCTCGAGAGAAATGCCGGATGGAAGGAACACCCTTACCCAGACGCAGCCTTCATCCAATTCCGGAAGAAATTCGGTACCCAAGCGGGAACCCACCCCAAATCCAATGATTACCAGCACCAAGGAGGAAGTGAGGATGAGTGCGGGCTTTTTAAGCGCTTGCCTAAGTGTCGACCGATAACTCTTCTCAATCCAGTCCCAAACGAGGTTTTTCCCTTCTGCTGAATCCGGCTTGAAAAGATAGGATGAGATGACCGGAACCAACGTCAGTGCATACACCAGCGATCCCATGATGGCAAACGTAAGCGTCCACGCCATGGGAGAGAAAAGGCGGCCTTCCACCCGTTGCAGCGTAAACATCGGAAGCAAGGCAACGATGATGATCAGGACAGTGTAGAGAATCTGCTTTTGTACTTCACGGGCAGATTTTATCACAATGGTTTCGACCGACTGGTCCAGCCCTTTCCCCTTAGTTAGGGCGATATTTCTGAAAATGGCTTCAACCATGACCACCGCTGCATCCACAATGATACCAAAATCAATCGCTCCCAAAGAGAGTAAATTTGCCGGTATCCCATTGAAATACATGCAAATAAAAGCAAAGAGCAATGAAAATGGAATGGCCAGTGCCGAGATGACCGCTGCCCGCCAGTTTCCCAAAAGAAGTGTCAGCACAATCAATACCACGATCATTCCTTCCAACAAGGTCTTCCCAACCGTGTGGATGGTGAGCGTCACCAATTCCGTTCTGTCATAAAAGGTCTCCACCTGGATTCCCGGAGGCAGAATCTCGTTGTTGAGTTCGTTAACCTTCTCATATACATTGACCATGGTCCTGGAAGGATTCTCGAATTTTTTCAGCAAGACCAGCCCTTCGATCCCCATGTTACGAGCAGTTCCTTTTTCCTTGTTGACATAACCCAAAATACCGGTCGGAGGTAGATTCCCAATTTCGATAGAGGCCACATCCCGAACAAGGATGGGAACTCCGTTTCTATGATCCACCACAATATCTTCCATGTCGCGTACCGTCTTGATCCTTCCGATCCCCCGAATGTTCATTTGCGAGGATCCCAACCGGATATAGTTGCCACCGGTGCTACGGTTGTTCATGACAATAGCATCCGCAATGTCCTGTACTTTAAGATTGTATTTCTCCAGCATCAAGGGATTGATGATGACCTGAAATTGCTTCACCAAACCGCCAAAATTGGAAACGTCAACTACCCCCTCGGCTTGCAATATCTTCGGAATAATTACATAATCCTGTAGTTCACGAAGATAGGTTATCGAACAACTGTCCGGAGCTTTGATTACATAACGAAATATCTCCCCCATGGCCATGGTCATGGGTGTTAATTCTGGCTGCACGCCTTCCGGAATCTCTGCATCACGGAGTTTCTCGAGTACCAATTGCCTGGCCAGATAGATATCGGTTTTGTCGTTGAAAGTCAAAGTAACTTTCGATAAACCAAAGATGGTCTTGGATCTTTTGGAAATGACTCCCGGAACTGTATTCAAAGCCCGTTCAATTGGAACTGTGACTTGCTGTTCCATCTCTTCGGCCGGCAATCCGCTCAATTGGGCAATGATCCCGACTTCCGTATCACTGATGTCGGGATAGGCTTCTACGTCAATACTTTTCCAGGCCCAGGTCCCAAGACCGGCAACAAAAAATGCCAAGATCAGAACAATGGCCCGGTGTTTCAATATGAATGTCAATAACTTGCTCATGATGACTTCTTTTAGATGCCCAAATCGATTCCTTTCAGCAGATAGACGTTGTCAGACACCACCTGCTCACCCTCCTTGACACCACCGGCAATTTCGATAAAATCACCTGTTTCGGAAGAGATGGAGACTTCCCTTCTTTCAAAGGTCCTGGCATCCCTGCCTACAAACAGATAATATCGGGCATTGGTGCTAAAAACAGCTTTCCTTGGCACCATTAATCCTTCATGGGGCGCTTCAAAATTTACCTGAGCATACATGCCGGGTCTGATTTTTTCTCCCGGATCCTGAAGTGAAAGACGGACCTTGATCTTGCGTGTCTGACTGTTCATCACATCTGCGATGACATCGATGTTTGCCACAAAGACCTCATTGGGAAAACTGGGAAACAAAAGATTGTATTTCTGACCCTTTTTTACGGTATTCCATTCGGATTCAGGTAGATCACAGATCAACCAGACCGTACCATTGGGTGCCTTGTTCAGATTCTCGGGATTTAGCCCCAATTCCCGCAATTGTGCTTCTCCCGAGGCCAGGGATGTCTCCAGGTTCAACAGTTCAGTCGATGCGTCATTCAATTCTTTACCTGTGGCTGCACCATGCTGGTAAAGATCGGTAACTCTGTCAAAATTGATCCTGGCCGTCTTTTGCAAGGTCATGTTCTGAAGATAGGTCGAATAAATTGCTGTGAGGTCCGGTGTATCGAACAGGATGATCTTTCCTCCCGGTTTGCCGCTTGACAAATGCACCCGCCCCACCACATTGGCAGGAGCTGAAAGACTCAGCATCATCTTCTTGTTCTCAATCCGAAAGGTTTTGAAGAGCGCAATCCGGGTCGACCCTTCTGGAAACTGGACAATCCGGCCATCCTCCTTGACTAGCGGTTCTGCTTCGGAAACCATCTGGGGATTGACCGTCTTCTCTTTTGATCCGGCACATGCAGAGAGGAAAAACATCGCCGTGATGCAGGACAGAATATGTATTTTCATTTTAT
Organism: Marinilabiliales bacterium; assembly: GCA_021286825.1. GTDB lineage: Bacteria > Bacteroidota > Bacteroidia > Bacteroidales > Prolixibacteraceae > CAINVV01. Next base: position 4,647 of record JAJTBP010000191.1, read on the forward strand.
AAAGCTGTATATGAATTTGTTAATAATTTTTTCAATGGGTCACTTATTTTCCCGAATAGTTGCAAGTGAAAAGTAAATCCAGATAACTCTTGCGATAATTGTACATGGCTTCATAGAACTGGCTCTGCATTTCAAACCAAGATCGCTCAGCTTCGATGTAATCCAAGATGGTCGTTCCTCCTTTGAGATAGCTCATTTTCACACTATTCAGTACAGAAACGGATTTCGCATTCAGATCGCTGTAACGTTCCCAACTCTTTTTAGCGGTCTGATAGACAGAAAAGGCATTTTTGACCTGGTTGAGGATTTGCTGACGAATGGCAATCTCCAGCGAATTCGCCTGATCCAGGGAAATCTTGGCTCTGGCGATCTCCCCTTGGTTACGGTCGGAAACCGGTAGTGGAAAGGACAAGGAAAGCCCCAAATACGGAACATTGTTTTGCGGAGAATAGCTGACACCGAATTCGGGCTGTGGAGTCGCCATCGACTTTTGAAGTTTGACATCCAGGTTGGCCCTATCCTTTTGACTTTGCACAGAGATCCATTCAGCCCTGTTTTTGAAGGCAACTTTCACCAGAGTATCCAGATTCTCCGGAAGCAAGGCAGGGGCCCATTGTTCCGGCTGAACCAGTACAAGTGAATCTTGAAGTCCGAGCAGCAGTGAGAGGTCACTTCCCCGTGATTTCACCTCTTGCAGCGCATTCATACGCATCAAACGGTACTGCTCTGTACTGATTTGAGTTCTGGTAAACTCAGTGGTGGTAATCACCTGATTTCTTAATCTTATCTGATTGATATTTAAAAGTGTATCAGCATTTACACCGGCCAGTTCTATCATTTTCAACTTTTCTCCGGCGTACCATAGATCCAACCAGCTGATGGCCACATTGTTCAACAGACTCCACTCCGATGCACTGAGGCTGATCCCAGCCATCCCTACATCTGATTTTGCCAGTTCTACCCGATTTTTGTACTGTCCTTTCCATGGTACGGCCTGAGACAACTGATAATTCATTTGCCTGTTGTCCGGACTCATGAGACTCGTCCCCGGCGCATAATATTTTGCTGACGGGATCATGATGGTGGATATTCCTAGGGTGGGGTTAGGCTTCAGGCTGGCCGTAAGTAAGGCACTTTTGGCTTGATCAACATTCAGTTTCTCAGCCAGGAAAAAGGGATTGTTTTTCACGGCCAGCGAGAGGGCATCGTTGAGGCTAACGACCCTTTGTGCCTGCATCTGAAAAGACAAGAACAGGCATAAATATAACACAATATATTTCATAATCAATGTTTTGAACATTCCAGAATCTCTGGAAAACGCATCGAAAAAGAATTTGCTAAATCCCAGGAGGATTTACAAATGAATAATTTTGGGGGAGATCGATGAAGTGTGAACGGGGAAAAGCTCCCTCATTCATTCAGTGACCGGAGGAGCCCTGCTCTCGCCGGAATCCAACCTGAAAGAATGTATTCTAAAAGGATAGGGAATGAAGAAAACGGAGAGATAATAAACGAAAAGGGTGAGCGAGATGAATTCTCCTACCGTATCGATTTTAAAGGTAGTGATGAGATTCAGGAAAAAAGCCAATCCTGCGGAATGGGAATGGGATTGTATGGGTGAATGATGATCTTTGTCTGGAACATAGGGGTGCGCATGCGTTAGGATCTGATGACCGTCGATGTAATGCACATGACTATACCTCGCCTGATTGAAAATCAACCAGAAGTAGGATCCCATAATTAAGAACACCAAGCCTTTGGCAATGCGCTTCATATCTTTGAACTATCGGGCGCAATATACAAAATTAAAGCGACCCCCCGGAGCAACATCCCCATTCAGATAAAAATCCATGATATTTCCGGGTTCCTGCATGTTATCACACCACTTGAAGGCAAAATTCAGCTGGTTATTTCCTTTCAGATCCACAAATTTCTTCGGGCTGCGCAATTCAAGACGGTTGTCCTGAACCGCTATGTC
>JAJTBP010000192.1 GCA_021286825.1 Marinilabiliales bacterium
ATGGCTGGGTGAGAATTTTTGCCTAATTTGGGTTGCGAAACCTAGTGCGTTCGTAAAGGGCAAATGGGTCCCGCAAGTCGATCTGGAATGTTTCCTGCGAACCTGAAAAAATGTACCGTGTTCGTACACGAAATCGAAAATATAAATTAAATTTGTTCCAATTTCAGCTGGTTTTCAAACCGGGAGGGTGGTTTTCATCACTTTGCCTGATCTGTCAATCTGTTGGTTGAGCTCTTAAATCTAAACTGAAAGGCATGAAGAGAAGCATACGAATCAAAGACATTGCCTCCAAAGCAGGTGTTTCCATCGGGACAGTGGACCGCGTATTGCACAATCGCGGCGAAGTTTCTGAAGAGACCCGTCAAAAGATCCAGCAAATCATTGAAGAGCTTGATTACAGGCCGAATCTGTTGGCCAGCAGCCTTGCCTCCAAGAAGGGCATTCATTTTGCCACCTTGATTCCAAAAGCACAGGGTCAGGACTCCTATTGGTCGAAACCTTTGACAGGAATAGAGAAGGCCTCTCATCAGCTACGTACCTATGGCGTCAAGGTGTCACAGTTCTTTTTCGAAATGGAGGATTCGTCCTCCTTCGTCACAGAGTCAGCCCGGGTATTGGAGTCCAAGCCAGATGGTGTGGTGCTTGCACCCTGGGTAAAGCGGGAAGCCTTGACCTTTACCCGGCAATTGGATGAATTGCAGATCCCGTATGTATTTATAGATTCTACGCTATCTGAGGCTCATCCCGCGAGTTTTGTGGCGCAAAGTTCTTTTGACAGTGGATACCTTGCGGCAAAGCTTCTGGACTGGGGATTGCCTGAAGAAGCCAATGTGCTTTTGGTACACATTGCACGGGAATTGGACAATGCCAATCACCTCTTGCAAAGGGAAAAAGGGTTCATGCAATATTTTAATGGCAAGGAGCAGGGAAAACGAAGGATTCTCAAGATGGAAGTTGCCGGCAACGGAGAGGGAGATGTTGAGGCACACCTTCAGTTGTTGGGATTGTCGCCCTGTGGTGTCAATGGAGTCTTTGTGACCAATTCCAAGGTGCATTTGGCTGCCGGATGCTTCAAATCGCTTTGTGCAGAACCCAAGATTGTGGGTTATGATTTAATACCGTCCAATGTTTCCATGCTGAAAGAGGGAATCATCGATTTCCTCATTTGTCAGAAACCTGAATTGCAGGGATTTAAGGCGGTATTGTTGCTTTTTGACTTGCTCGTTAAAAAGGAGCGGATTTCTGAGAGTCACTTTACTTCCATCGATTTGATAACAGCTGAAAACATCGCGTTCTATAGTGCATTTTGATCTTATTAACCAATTAAATATTTGAGTGATGAATAAAATCTCATTTGACGACCTGAATGGAAAAGTATGTGTGATCACCGGGGGAGCCGGGGTCATCGGTGTATCATTGGTCAAGGCCCTGGTTTCTGTAGGAACCAAAGTTGCCATCGTTGATTTGAATGAAGAGTTGGCCAAGCAAGTTGCTTCCGAGATCAGCAAAGAGTTCAATGCCGTTTGTATCGGTGTAAAAGCGAATGTGTTGGAAAAAGAATCTCTGGAGGCAGCCAAAGAAGAGATCAATCAAATATTGGGTCCCATCGAATTGCTCATCAATGGTGCCGGCGGGAATTCACCCATGGCGACCACTCAGGTGGAACAATTGGAGGAAGGTGACCTCGATCATCTTGAAAAATCATTCTATGGGCTTCAAATGGAGGGATTCGATAAGGTTTTTGCCTTGAATTTCAAAGGTACACTGCTGCCTACCATGGTTTTTACCAAAGATATGCTTCATGCAAGAAAAGGATCGGTCCTTAACATCTCCTCCATGAATTCTTATCATCCGCTAACCAAGATCCCGGCTTATAGTGCCGCCAAAGCATCCGTAAACAATTTTACGGAATGGTTGGCCGTGCATCTGGCAAAAGTTGGCATTCGGGTGAATGCAGTAGCCCCAGGTTTCTTCATCACCAACCAGAACAGGTTCCTGGTACTGGATGAGAAGACCGGCGGTTATTCTGCTCGCGGCAACAAAATTGTGACCAATACCCCCATGGGTAAGTTCGGCGATCCAGACGATCTCCAGGGAGCTTCCCTCTACCTTTTGTCAGACCTATCCTCTTTTGTGACGGGGATTGTCATTCCGGTGGATGGTGGATTCAACGCATACAGCGGAGTTTAATCCCTCCCAATTCCGGTTTCCGGATCATTTCAAGCTATTCAAAACAAAATCAGATCATATGAGCCTTACGATTAAAAAAAATTGCAAAACTTCCCTTCTGGTTCCAACCAGTATGGGCATCCGGATCACTCCGGTTAATGGTCAGCCCGTACACAGCAGCAGTCTGTTTCAGATGGAGGTGTCGAGTGCTGAGACCAATGTTGCCAGCATATCCTCTTACCTTGGCTTGCCTGTCAAGGTACTTACGACATTTGTCAAAGAGAGTCCGATTGCCTACATGATCCAAAGCAATCTGCTTAGCCGCAGAATGACCTTTGAAGGACCAGAGGTAGAACAAGGGGGTCCTTGGGGATACCGTCATCAGTTCAACATTGCCGATAGCGGCTATGGTACGCGGGGACCACGTGTCCAAAATGACCGTGCCGGCGAAGTAGGTCGCACGTTGAATGTCAAGGATTTTGATCTCGACCGCATATTTGGCGAGGAAGGGGTGCAAATTGTTCACCTCAGCGGTCTCATCGGTGCCTTGTCGCCCGATACAAGCAGATTCTGTCTGGAACTGGCCAGAAGTGCCAAAAAGCATGGAACAAAGATCGCCTTTGACCTGAACTACAGGGCCTCTTTCTGGAAAGGAAGAGAGGCAGAATTGAGTGCCATTTTTGAAGAAATCGCCTCCGTTTCCGATATTCTCATTGGAAATGAAGAGGATTTTCAACTTTGTTTGGGGATTGAAGGCCCGGAAGCAGGTGGCAAGCAACTTAATTCAGAGATTGATGGTTTCAAAGAGATGATCAAACGGGTCAAGGCAAAATTTTCCAACGCGACCGTTTTTGCCACTACGTTAAGGCAGGTCATCAATACCAATGAGCATCTTTGGGGTGCAATCATGCTGGCCGGAGATGAATGGCATATCGTGGAACCCCGGCAGATTCATGTGCTGGACCGCATAGGCGGGGGCGACGGATTTGTTGGTGGTTTGCTTTATGGCATCCTGAAGGAATGGGAACCCGTAAAATGGATCCAGTTTGGATGGGCCTCGGGTGCCCTGGCTACCACCTTCCTGACCGATTACGCCCAACCTGCAGACGAAGACATGGTTTGGAGCATTTGGAAAGGGAATGCCCGAGTGAAAAGATGATTTGGCTATACGCTTAATAAAACAAACATGATCTATTATCAGACAGGTTCTGTTTCTCAGGAGCTTTCGGCAGCCGATCTTCAAAGAGGGCTGAACGAGGCGCTTGACAAACTTGGAAAGCGCAGCAAAGTGCTCGCCATTCCGCCCGATTATACTCGTCTTCCCAGTCGTGCTGGTGAATTGACAGAGATGGCCTGGCAATATTACCGGGAAGCTCTGACGGATGTTTTGCCTGCCTTGGGTACCCATTCTCCCATGACAGCTCCTCAGATTGCCCATATGTTCGGAACGATGCCATCGTCTTTGATCCGTGAACATGACTGGCGGAACGACGTAGTGACTGTGGGTGAGGTTCCTGCAGCCTATGTCCATGAGGTTTCCAAGGGGGTGGTTAGTTTTCCCTGGCCGGCTCAGGTCAACAAACTGTTGTTGGAAGGCAACTTTGATCTCATTCTCTCCATCGGTCAGGTGGTACCACACGAGGTGGTTGGAATGGCCAACTACAACAAAAACATCTTTGTTGGAACAGGTGGGGTGGAAGGGATCAACAAGAGTCACTTCATCGGGGCAGCTTATGGCATGGAAAAAATGATGGGCCATGCAGATACACCGGTCAGACGCGTTTTCAACTATGCTTCGGACCATTTTACTGCCCATCTTCCGATTGTCTATGTTCAAACAGTCGTCGGACTCGACAAGAGCGATGGCAAGATCAAAACCCGTGGCTTGTTCATTGGAGATGACAAGGAAGTTTTTGATCTGGCAGCCAAATTGGCTCTGAAAGTCAATTTTGAGATGCTGGAGAAACCTCTGAAAAAAGTGGTGGTCTATTTGGATCCTACTGAATTCAAAAGTACCTGGCTCGGCAATAAATCGGTTTACAGAACCCGAATGGCTCTTGCCGACGAAGGAGAACTGATCATCCTGGCTCCGGCTCTGGTTGAATTTGGGGAAGACAAGGAGATTGACCGATTGATCCGCAAGTATGGGTATTTTGGTACCCCTGCCACGCTTGCAGCTTGTGAGGCTCATGAGGAGTTGCGCAACAACCTGAGTGCAGCTGCCCATTTGATTCATGGGTCTTCAGAGGGTCGTTTCAGCATCACCTATTGTCCGGGAGAGGAGGCAAAAAACCTCACGCGTTCGGAAATCGAAAGTGTCGGATTCCGTTATGCTTCCTTATCTGAAATGATGAAGAGCTATGATCCTTCCAAACTGAAGGATGGGTTCAATGTCCTGCCCAACGGAGAGGAAATCTTCTATATCTCCAATCCTGCATTGGGCTTGTGGGCCTGTCGTGAACGTTTTAACTATTGAAATATTGCCTTGCGGATCGATCGGGGCCTTTGCCCGTTGGTACGTTTGGATGACCAGCATAGGATGGGAATGAAAATAATCATTGATGATAAGATCCCGTACATTCAGGGAGCGCTGGAGCCTTTTGCCGAAGTGGTCTATTTGCCCGGATCGAAGACAACAGCCGGGCAGGTAAAGGATGCAGATGCCATCATTACCCGGACCCGTACGATCTGCAATGAAGAATTGCTGGCAGGTTCCCGAGTGAAAATCATTGCCTCTGCCACCATCGGATATGATCACATCGATACCGATTACTGTGACCGGGCTGGTATCGCCTGGACCAATGCTCCAGGTTGCAATTCCGGTTCTGTTGAACAATACATCGCATCTGCGTTGGTTGTGATGGCGGAACGAAAAGGTTTACGGTTTTCTGAAAGCACGATTGGCATCGTAGGTGTGGGCAATGTAGGGACAAAGGTTGCCAGGATCGCTCAGGCGCTTGGAATGCGTGTGCTTTTGAATGACCCGCCAAGGGCCAGGAAAGAGGGTTCACACGCTTTTGTAGAGCTGGAAAGGATCCTGGAAGAAGCCGATATCCTTACCCTGCATGTTCCGCTGAATATGGAAGGGGAGGATTCTACCTTTCATCTGGCAGATGAAGCCTTCTTTTCGAGGCTAGGTAGAAAACCAATCTTTGTCAACAGTTGTCGGGGAGAAGTGGTCGATACAGACGCATTGAAAGCAGCCATCCTCCAAGGAAAGCTGAGGGGTACCGTCGTGGATTGTTGGGAACACGAACCGGAGATTGATCTGGAACTGCTGTCGCTGGCAGACCTGGCAACTCCCCATATTGCTGGTTATTCAAGGGATGGAAAAGCCAAGGGTACGGAAATGAGTGTCAGGGCTGTTGGTCGCCATCTGGGTCTTCAAACAACCCAATGGAAGGCAAAGCAGGTAGAAAAAGCGGCTACCGATGAAATTTTCCTTGATGGATCGGGGAAGGATACCCAACAGATCTTGACAGAAGCCATCCTTGCAACCTACGATATCCGGGAGGATGACAAAAGGCTGCGGGATAGTCCGAAAACTTTTGAGAAGCAGCGCGGAGACTACCCTGTTCGAAGGGAATTTCCATATTACAAGCTCTATGCGAGGGTGGATAAAATCAAAACCATCGAAAAACTGAAAAAAATCGGATTCCAGTTGTGACAAAGGCTGGGAATGGCGATCCCCCGAAGGGAATTATTAAAAAACTATTTGAATTGAAATAATAGACTAAATTTTTTACAAATGAAAAAGGCAGATATTGGATTGATTGGATTGGCGGTTATGGGTGAAAACCTTGTATTGAATATGGAAAGCAAGGGATTTACAGTAGCCGTTTACAACAGGTCGGTTGACAAAGTAGACAAATTTGTTGCCGGTCGCGGAGCAGGAAAGAAATTCATCGGGTGCCACAGCATTGCAGAGCTTTGCAGCAATCTTGAACGCCCCCGGAAGGTGATGATGTTGGTAAAGGCCGGATCGCCGGTGGATGATTTCATTGAGCAGATCATTCCCCATCTCGAAGCAGGCGACATCATCATCGATGGCGGAAATTCGCACTTCCCGGATACCATCCGACGGACACAGTATGTGGAAAGCAAGGGTCTTCTTTACATCGGAACAGGCGTTTCAGGTGGCGAGGAGGGTGCGCTTTTGGGTCCCTCCATGATGCCAGGTGGTTCTCCCGCAGCATGGCCGGCTGTCAAGGAAATTTTCCAGGCAGTAGCCGCTAAAGTTGGAAACGACGCTTGTTGTGACTGGGTTGGCGAAAATGGAGCCGGCCACTTTGTCAAGATGGTTCACAATGGGATTGAATATGGTGACATGCAGATCATCTGCGAGGCTTATCAGATCATGAAGGAACTCTTGGGGATGAATGCTGATGAGATGCATCAAACATTCGCTGAATGGAATGATGGCGATT
>JAJTBP010000193.1 GCA_021286825.1 Marinilabiliales bacterium
GATCGGCAGGTTTGATCACCAGCGCAGCTTGATAATTGCTGATCGCCTCGCTGTATGCTTGTTTGTTCACCTGCTCATCCCCCGTTGTCAGCAGCCGGTTGAACTCCGCCTCCTGTTTGGCCTTGTCAGCATTGATTTTATCCAGCAAACCCTTCGCATTGGCCAGCTTGGAAGTTGCCGTTGGATCGGCAGGTTTGATGACCAAAGCCGATTGATAACTGCTGATCGCCTCGCTGTACAATTGTTTGGTCACCTGCTCATCCCCCGCTGTCAGCAGCCGGTTGAACTCCGCCTCCTGTTTGGCCTTGTCGGCATTGAGCTTATCCAGCAAACCCTTCGCATTGGCTAGCTTGGCAGTTGCCGTTGGATCGTTGGGTTTGATGACCAGTGCACCATTGAATTGATTTACCGCTTCGCTGTATTTTGCATCCTTGACATTTTGATCACCCAAAGCAAGCAATTTGAGAAAATCAGCTTCAAGTTTCTCGTCATTCTCCAGATTCTTTAAATCAGAGCTCAGTTCTTTTAGCTTGGGTTTGATAAATGGATCATTTTTACGTAGGGCAAGGGCCTCTTCGTAAGCTTTGATGGCTTCCCTAATTTTGTTGGCTTTTTCAAACTCGACAGCTTCGGCCATCTTTTTGTTGAAGATCTCATCTTCGTGAAGTTTGTTTGCCTGATCAATCTCCTTACGGATCTGTTTGTCATCGATGTAGATGTCTGAATCGAAGTTGTCCAGTTTGCCGTTTGGTGAGTAGGAAATTTTTCCAATCGTTTTACCTTCGAAGCTTAGGGTCGCAAATGGGACTTTTATAGATGGTCACAACCATTAAAAACGGTGGAAAGATGCTGTCCTTGGCCCAAACCTTGGAGGGAATCACGGTTGAAATGTCGATCTCTTTGGTATAATGATCCTCTTTGGAGACTGTTAGCCTGTATTCGCTGAAATAGTTTAAATCAAAGTCAAATTTTCCGCCATTGCCTACCTTTGAACTGGCCTCATCCGCCTTGGTTTTCAAGTTGGACAAGGTGACCACTGCTCCGGTGGGATCGCCATTGTCAATCCGGATTCGGCCATTGATGTGCAGGGTATTGACTTTATTTTGTGCGAAGCTTTGGAAAAAAGCCATGAAGAGCATGCAAAGGAGCCATATCCTGACATTGCCTTTTTTAAAATCATCTGAAACAAAATGGTTCATATCAGAAATCTTTCAGCAATATTAATCATTTGATTTGATCCGGCAGATTACCTACCCTTGATTCAATCTTTTACCAGGAGTCTGGAATGGAAAATGCCGTAACCAAAATAGATAAAGAGTCCAATGACCAACCAAATGCCAAATCGGGTCCAGTTGGTAATTCCAAGTTCACTCATCAAATAGAGATTGGTAATGAGTCCCGCTACGGGAATGAACGACCAGGCTTTCAACATGGAAAATATAGCAATCACGACTGAGGTGAAGAGGAACAGCAGACTGGGGAGTCTGTGAATCGAAAAATCGGATAGATATCCAGCTAACGCGTGAATGCCATCCTGGCTGAAGAAAAGAAAGAAAATGAACAGGAGCAAGACTACGGGTAAAAAGTAACGACTGTTCAGATAGGGAACTACAAATGTCGAATTGCCTTTTTCCCGTTTTCCGTTTGGGTTGACTACCAAGATTCCACCCGAAACCAGAACAAAAGCAAATAGCGTTCCGATACTGGTAAGATCTGTCACTTCTGTCAGGTTCATGAACAAGGATGGTAAGGCCACAATGATGCCGGCAACAATCGTTGAGAAGGCGGGTGTCCTGTATTTTGAATGAATCTGTGCGAATTTGGGTGGCAACAATCCGTCCCGGCTCATGCTCATCCAAATCCTCGGCTGGCCCAATTGGAAAACCAACAAGACACTGGCCATGGCGATCACTGCACTCATGGCGATGATTCCAGACAAGCCTGAGAGATGCAATCTGGCAAATACAAATGCAAGCGGATCAGCCACTCCCAACTGATCGTATGGTGCCATACCTGTCAATACAAGGCTAACAAGCACATACAAAACCGTCGTGATGAGCAGTGCCAAAAACATGGACTTGGGTAGGTCCTTCTTGGGGTTTCTGCATTCCTCGGCCGTAGTTGAGATGGCGTCAAATCCAATGTAAGCAAAGAAGACGCCGGAAATTCCCTTCAGAACACCCGGTATGCCGTTTGGAGCGAATGGGGTCCAATTTCCTGGATCCACATAAAAGGCACCTGCACCGATTACCAACATCAAAACCCCAATTTTAAGCAAGACCATCATGTTGTTTGCTCTTTTGGACTCTTTGATGCCGATGTAGCAGACCCAAGTGATGAGCACCACGATGGCAAAAGCAGGAAGGTCAGCAATTAATCGAAAATTTCCAATTCTGGGGGCATTCATCCAAGCTTGGTATGACTCTTGGAGTGATGAGCCCAGAAGATTCAAAGAGGTACCTTGCTGCATCAATCGGATTGCATCTTCGTAACCCCGATAGGCACTCAGATAATCAGTTGTCAGGAAGGCAGGAATGTGCAATCCGAAACCATCCAGCAAACCGGTAAAATAGCCTGACCAGGAGATGGCCACTGCAATGTTGCCAATTGCATACTCCATGATCAGATCCCAGCCAATGATCCAGGCTATCAATTCGCCAAAACTGGCATAAGCATAGGTGTAAGCACTTCCGCTAATGGGAATGGATGAGGCAAATTCAGCATAGCACATCGCCGACAGACCACAGGCAATGGCTGTAAAAACAAATAGAAGGGATACCGCTGGACCACCAGTAGCGGCTGCGTTGCCAATCGTACTGAAAATACCAGCACCGATGATGGCAGCAACTCCCAATGCTGTCAAATCTGCCACGCCAAGTGATCTTCTCATGCCACTGTCATGCAGCAATGGATCGTTGGAATCATGCAAGATCTGACCAATCGTCTTCTTTCTGAAAAGATTTCCAGGTTGGATCATAGCCTCAAGTGAGAAAGGGGTAAAGGTAAAGGATATATCCCGAATTCCTTACTTTCTGCTTTCGACAAGTTTTCCAGTGAGTCGCAGCAGTTCCGTTTCTGATTTTTTTGCCTGCAACTGCGCAGCCAACAGGCTATTTTCTGCCTCCAGCTCCGTCAATTGAATCTCCCTGAGTTCATAATCAGAAATGCCACCTACCCGGAATTTTTCAAATGATATTTTGATTGTCTGTCGGGCTACTTCCAGGTTTTTTGTCTCCAGAGACACGAGACGAAGGTTGTTCCGGTATTCATTGTAGACCATCCACAGATCAGATTTTACAGCGGCAACGACCTCTTCCTGTGAGATTTTCTGCGCTTCAGCCGTGATCTTTGCATTGGCCGATATCCTACTCTTGTTAAATCCGTCGAACACGGGTAAGTTGACAGTCAATCCTACGACAGGACCCGAGTTGATCGCTTTTGCTGTGGTTCCAAAGTTGTATTGATTGCTAACCCAGTTGTAATCTGCGAAGAAATCAACCTGCGGATACTTTGGGGAATGGGTCATCCGATACTCCAGCATTGATAGATCGGTATTCAATTTTGCCTGATTGATTTCCCCATTCATTTCCGGCAGCACTTGAAGTAGGGATTCGAAGGAAGGCAACTGTCCAAAGGCAATCGGAGTGGTCACATCGAAATCGTTCTGTGGATCCCATACCAACAGTTGATTCAACTTGGATTTGGCCGAGATCAGAGCCGTCTTCTGCCGGAGGAAAGCAGCACTGTCCGCATTTAAGTCCGTCGAAGATTTCAGGTAAGAGAGTTCTGAACCGGATCCTATCTGCAGTTTTTTAAAGGTGAGGTCCATCCTGGATCTTGAAAAATCGATGGCATTTTGAAGCACTTGCAGACTGTTATTCATCTGCACAACGGTGAAATAAGTCACGCTAATTTCGGCTAGGACATTTTCAACCTTCAATCGAGTTGTGATCGATTGCATGGATTGGAGTGCCGACAACTGGTCTTTTCTGATAAACATCTCAAATCCATTGAAGAGGGTCCAATCCAACGATGCACCAAGACTTAATGTGCCCGTATTCTGGCCATTGCCAGAGGTCTGCAAGCCCAAATTGTCTGTCACTTTGGCATTGACCGTACTTTCTTTCATCCCTCCGCTCAAGCCAATCGCGGGCAAAAATCCGGCATTGCCCAGGGTGTTGTTGTTTTTGGCGATGGTCTGGGTATGCTCTGCAATTCTGATGGAGAAATTGTTCTTCAAGCCAGTCGCCAGAGCATCCTCAAGGCTCAAAGACCGTGACTGCCCAAAAACGATTTGACTTGTGGCAACATAGAGCAACAACGAAGTTAATATCCAGGCTTTCATTCGATTCATACTCATATTAATCTTCCAGATCTGCACGCAAGGAATCCCTATCCTCCACATGTATTTGGCCGGAAATAAAGGTATAGAGGGCAGGTACTACATACAACGTAAGCAACAGAGAGAACATCAAACCTCCTATGATGGCGATTCCCATGGGTACACGGCTTTTGGCTGCCGCACCCAGTGCGAGGGCAATTGGCAAGGCGCCCAACATGGTTGCGAGACTGGTCATCAGAATGGGCCTAAGCCTCAAGGTTGCTGCTTCCAGAACTGCATCATGCAGGTTCATCCCCTTGCTTTTTTTCTGATTGGCAAATTCGACGATCAAGATCCCGTTCTTGGTGACGATACCGATCAGGATGATGATGCCGATCTCACTAAAGATATTCAGCGTCTGTCCGAACACAATCAATGAAATCAAAGCCCCGGCAATAGCAAGAGGAACGGTAAACATGACAATCAACGGATCTCTGTAGCTCTCAAACTGGGCAGCGAGGACCAAAAAGATCAGGATCAGCGCAAAGATAAAGGCATAAGCCAATGAACTGGCACTTTCATCAAGATCTCTCGATGATCCGGAAAGGGAGGTCGAGAAATTCTCAGGCAGAATTTCTGCCGCAATTTTCTTCATTTCGGCAATGCCATCTCCCAAGGTGGCATTCGCAGCAGGTTGGGCAGAAATGGTAGCCGAAACATACCGGTTGAACCGATAAATTTGTGGTGGATTGCTTTGATTGGATATTTTCAATACGTTGTCCAGTTGAATCAACTTTCCGGCTCCGTTGCGCACATAGATGGAGGAGAGATCCAACGGATTGTCCCTGTTTGACCGGGAAGCCTCTCCGATAACCTGGTATTGTTTGTCACGAAGCACAAAATATCCATATCGTTGCTGACTAAAATAGAGCTGCAAGTTTTCTGCAATGTCTCGGATAGAGACGCCCAGGGTCTTGGCACGGTCCCGGTCGATGTCGACCCGGAGCTCTGGTTTGTTGAATTTGAGGTCTACGTCAACAACCTGGAACGCCTTATCTTCCAATGCCTTATCCATAAATTTGGGCAATACTTCCTTCAGATTTTCAAAATCCGGAGCAAGTATCACGAATTGCACGGGCAATCCGGCACCTTTACGGGAGGTGGCGATGGTTTGTTCCTGTGTAGCGTATGCCCGTGCAAAGTTGTTCTTTTTCAGATAGTTGTTCAACCAATCGGTAATTTCCTGCTGCGAACGACTTCTTTCGGAAGGATTGACCAACCCAATTCTTGCCATGCCACTATTGGTACTTTGCATGCCTGTCATGACCATCAGAGAGCGTTTCTCCGGCATGGTATCCAGCACCGCTGCTACCTTCTCCATGTAATTGTCCATCGATTCGAAGGCGGTTCCCTCAGGTGCAGTAGCCGTAATCCGAATTCGGCTTTTGTCCTCCATGGGGGCAAGTTCTGATGGGATGATCCGGCCAATGAGCAGAATGATGAGAACCGATCCGATCATAATGATCACAGCGATCCAACGATGTTGCAAAAATCTGGCGAGCGATTGATGATACCCATTGGTCATACTTTCAAAAAAGCGTTCACTTACTTTGTACAGCTTGGATTCTGAAGTGGATTGTTTCAACATTCGGGCACACATCATGGGTGTCAGCGTGAGGGAAACGAAGGCAGAGATCAGTACCGATCCGGCAACTGTTACGGCAAATTCCCTGAACAGCCGACCTGAAATTCCACTTAAAAACATGATGGGCAGGAAAACAGCTGCCAGGGTAATGGTGGTGGAGATGATGGCAAAAATGATCTCTTCCGATCCCTTATGACCCGCCACAAATGGCTTGTCTCCCATTTCAATCTTCTTGTAGATATTTTCCAGTACCACAATTGCATCATCCACTACCAACCCTGTGGCCAGTACAATTCCCAACAAGGTAAGCAGGTTGATGGTAAAACCGGCAAAATACATGATGGCGAAGGTGCCAATCAGGGAGATGGGAATGGCCAAAACGGGAATCAGCGTTGTTCTCCAATGCCTCAGAAATACAAAAATCACCAATACGACCAGGATGAAGGAAAAAAGAATGGTCTCTTCGACCTCTTTGATCCCTTTGCGGATATTTTCAGTAGTATCCAGAATTACATTCAACTTCAGGTCTTTGGGCACTTCAAGCTTGAGACGTTCTACCCTTTTGTAGAATTCATCTGCAATGGCAATGTGATTGGATCCAGGCTGTGGCTGAATGCCGAGCGCAATC
>JAJTBP010000194.1 GCA_021286825.1 Marinilabiliales bacterium
TCTATACCGATTGGAAAAAACAAGCCTGGATCGGTGCCGGAATGCTGGTTGCCTACTGGGTCGCTATGATGTTTGTTCCGACGCCAGGATATGATAGAGCCATGCTGGAACCAGGGATTAATCTAGCCGCCTGGTTGGATACACAATACCTCCCGGGAACGATGTGGCAAAAGACATGGGATCCGGAAGGCATTCTCAGCACCGTTCCCTCATTTGTCACAGGGATTACCGGCATGATCGCAGGTAGGCTTCTGCTTTCGAAACTGGACAAGCGAGACATCGCTCTTTATCTTTTCGTAGGGGGAGTAGCCTCGGTGGTGGCTGGATATCTTTGGAACCTTCATTTTCCCTGCAACGAGAATATTTGGAGCAGTTCTTTTGTTTTGATTACATCCGGCGTAGCCGCACTATTTTTGGGTACAGCCTACTATCTCATTGATATTCTGGGAAAAACAAATTGTACGAGGGCCGGTATTATTTTTGGAGCCAATGCCATTGCCGTCTATTTTCTTGCTGACATATGGGGGCTGTTCTTCTATGAGCTTAAATTTGGCGGACATTCACTAAATGAATCATTTGTCAGCGGTTTAGCTGCCCAAGCCCTATCTCCTCAGTTTTGGAGCATGATCTATGCCATGCTGTTTGTTGGGATCAATTTCATCCCCGCCTGGATACTCTATAGGAAAAAAATCTTTATCAAACTCTAACCATTCAGTTGAAAGAAAAGGAGGCATTGAGTCTCCTTTTTTTTGATCGGATGGTGAACAAACTGTGGGCATTGATATCTTTACATTGGTCATTGTGCTTGCGACAACGCATGCCATTCAACTGGTTATTTTTTCGCTGGAGTATTATACAGACCGGAGGTTTGAAGGGCTGAAATGGTGGATGATCTGGAGCCTCTGTGCCATTACCGGTTTTACCTTCATGTTCCTCCGGCAAATAAAGGCCATCGAGGTCTTCTCAATTCTGATTCAGAACGTGATGCTGATCAGTGCCTACATGGCCATAAACATTGGATTGATCAAATTTCTGGGGCTGAAAATCCGTAAACGATTACTCATAGTCCTCTACGTTCTTTTCATCAGTCTGTTTTACTATTACCTGCTCCTTGATGACGACATGAGGGCCCGGATGCTCCTATTTTGGATCTTTTCCGGGATCATTTCTTTCCTAGTCGCCTATGATTTATTTCTTTGCCGCTTACCAGAATACAGAATGAATATCCTTTTGGCCATCATCCTGTTTCTGTTTCACGGGCTTTTTTCGTGGACCAAAGTTATTTTGCTGATGGGTGGCGTTCAGTTTAACTCTTTCTCAAGCAACAACCTGTTCAACATTGCCTCTTTCATTGAGGTATTGATCATCACCATGCTTTGGACATTCGTTTTTATTTCCCTAATACACAGGCGATTGAATTTGGAGGTGGAACGGGCCAAATTGCATTTTGAAGTCATCTTCAATACCTCACCCAATGCCATCCTGATTACTGAAGTGGGTACAGGAATTGCAACCTCAGTCAATGATAAGTTTTATGAATTGTCGGGATACAGCCCGTCGGACCTCATCGGCAAAAGCACGAATGAGTTGGGAATATGGTTGGAAACCGGAGAGAAGGGGGCATATCTCGACCGAATATTGAAGGAGGGCCATGTGGTTGATTTTGAAGCCCAGTTTGTGAAAAGGGATGGCACGGTTGCAACCGGCTTGATTTCCGGAAGGTTGATCCAGTTACATGATAAACCCCATGTAATCAATATCATCAAGGATATTTCCGAGCGGATCCGAAATGAAGAGAAAATCATTCGGCAGAACAAGGAGCTACAGCGGATCAACGAAGAAAAAGATAAATTTTTCTCCGTGATCGCCCATGATTTAAAAAGTCCATTTAGTATTTTTCTTGGTTTGACTGAAATCATGTCGGATGAAATCAGCAGTTTGCCACCCGATGAGATTGCTGGTCTGGCAGTCAAAATGCGAGATTCCGCCAGAAATTTGTACGGACTCCTGGAAAACCTGTTGGAATGGTCCATGCTGCAGAGAGGTGTTACACATTTTATGCCCACACAGACCTTACTTTTTCCAGAGATTAAAGAGAGCATTGCCACATATCAGGCAGCAGCCCAAAAAAAGAACATCCATCTGCAAATCAATGTTCCTGTGGTCATCACAGTCAAAGCAGACATCAACATGCTTCGTTCCTTGCTTCGGAATCTGATTTCCAATGCCATAAAATTCACTCGATCAGGTGGCGTAATTGCCGTATCAGCAGAACTTCTACCGAATGGAAGCTGTCTCATAAAAGTAGAGGACAATGGGGTCGGTATGAACCCTGCCCTAAAGGACCAACTTTTCAGTTTGGGAAAGAATACATCCAGAAAAGGAACCGAAGGAGAATTGAGCACCGGTCTTGGCCTGTTGATTTGCAAGGAGTTCGTTCAATTGCATCAGGGAAAGATTTGGGTGGAAAGCAAAGAAGGGGAGGGCAGCTCCTTCTTCATCCTCTTGCCCGGCGAAGTCAACCTATCCTAAACATGAGAGGTGATATTTTCCTGGCTATGACGTTTGCCAAAAAGATGGCTGAACGTTGAAAAGATCTCCTCTTTCAGATCGGGTAAGGGAATCCCCCTTAATTTGGCAACCTGTTGATAGATGAGATGGATGGGGAGGTCAGCATCGTCTGTTTCACAAAAAATTCTGGATAGGGGGATGATAGACAAAGCCTTTTCGAATTTTGAAGACCCCTGCATGGTTTGCTTTCCCAGCGAAAAGTAAAATCCATTGTCCAGAAGTCTGATGGTCAGCTCCCTGCTTCCATTGTATCCGTGAAGGATCTTGGGTGTCGTGTGTTGATGGGTCAGTCGGATCAGATCCTCCCAAGCCTTGACACAATGAAGGATCAATGGGAATTTCAGATCCCTCGACAATTCAATTTGTCTCATGAAAACGGCAATCTGTAACTCCTTTTGTACCGCAACCTGGTAATCAAGTCCCGTTTCCCCTATGGCTAAAAATCTTGGGTCGCTGGCATAGGTTGTCAGGAGCGTCGTGAGTTGCTCCAAAGAAATCTTGTCCGCATGCCAGGGATGCAGTCCTGCCGAGAACAATGGCTGGTCTTCCGGAACTCCTTCAGGAATCAGGCAATTGAAGAGGTTTAGTGTATGCTCAGCGCAATCCTTACGATGCGTATGAAGATTGATATAAGGCTTTTGGGATTCCATGATGATGCATTTCCCCCTTCACCTGTTGCAAAGCGGTCTAATTGAACTCAACTGTTCTTTTTTCACGGTTGCTGGTCAGACAAGCCTCAAGTATGCGAATGGTCATGAGGGCCTCCTCTGGTTTCACCAACAACTTCTCTCCCAATCGAATGGCGCCATAAAGGTTTTTGTAGAAATCGGCATAGTTTCCGGGGATGGTCTCTATTTTGCCTTCTACATGGAGTCCGTTCAGGGTGGTATTCAGGGTACCCCAGTCGGAAACCGGTTCTTTGCCCCAACCGGGTTCATCGGGAAGATGATGGACCTTTAACAGTTCTTCTTGCGGGTCGGTAGCCATTTTGGTAAAAGATCCCTCCGTCCCGTGGATGATGAATTGCGGCCCCATCTCTCTGACGAGATAGGAACATCTCAGGGTTGCATCGAAAGTTTTGTAATGCAAACGGATGTCAAAATGGTCGGTCGTTCGGCCACCTGTCCTGAGAACAGAAAGGTGAGCGGTCACAGCCAAGGGTTTTCCTAAGAGTACGAGCGCCTGGTCAACGATATGTGAACCCAGATTAAACAGGACTCCTGTCCTTTCATCCCCGTCTTCTTTCCAGGATCCCTCCTGAATGAAATTGCGGTAACGGTCGTAGTGGCATTCATATTCAACGATCCGTCCCAATAGGTTGTTTTCCAGTACTTTCTGAACCGTTCTGAAACCGCCATCCAATCTTCGGTTTTGGTAAACTGTTAGCAAAACCTCGTTCTTCTTGGCGATTTCGATCAGTTTCCGGGCTTCTTCACTATATTTTACGAACGGCTTCTCCACCACAACATGTTTGCCGGCTTCCATGGCTTTTTTTGCCATTTCAAAATGGAGGTAATCAGGGGTGTTGACAATGACCAACTCAATGATCGGATCGTGCAGAATCTTTTCATAATCCTGTACAATGATCGCTTGTGGATAATGCTTTTCGGAAATTCGTTGATGTCTCTCCAGAATTTTGTGGATCTTATACTGTGGCAGAATTTTCAGGCTAGGGCCATGGAATACTTGTCCGGACATTCCAAAAGAGCAAAGTGCTGTTACAATGGGTTTAAGGGTATTGTCGGTCATAGAGAAGTCTGCTAAGGTTATGAAAAATCAAATATAGGTGTAAAGTGGTTTAAATCCATCGTTTTCTTCTGAAATAGATCAACATCAGGATGGTCACAACAAGACTGATCATCCAGAATCCGGCATATCCCCAATGCCATTCCAGTTCAGGCAGAAACTTGAAGTTCATGCCGTACACACCTGCCAGAAAGGTCAGCGGAATGAAAAGTGCTGAAAAGATGGTCAAAACCTTCATGATCTCGTTCAGCTTGAGGCTTACACTGGAAAGATACAAATCCATCATGTTGGAGGTCAGATCTCTCAAACTTTCAAGTGTCTCAATGATCTGGACCGTGTGATCATAGATGTTGCGAAAGTAAATTCTGCTTTCGTCCTGAATCAGGGGGTGATCGGTGCGCTCCATCTGATTGATCAGTTCCCGAACAGGCCAAACGGTACGGGTCACATACATCAGCCTCCGTTTCATGCGGTAGATCTCCTCCTGGTTGCCAATTCCTGGGTTTGTGATCAGCTCACTTTCAATGGATTCAATGGTTTCACCAATGTCTTCCAGAACCGTAAAATACTGATCGATTAACACATCTGCTATGGCAAAGGCGAGGTAGTCGCTTTTCATTTTTCTGGCGCGACCCTTGCTGTTGATGATTCGTTGCCTCAGCGGTTCGAATAACAGCGGTTCGGTTTCATGAAGGGAAAGCACATAACCATCTCCCAACACCAGACTCACTTGTTCGATGGTCACCTCCCGTGTTTCGGGATTCAAAATCAATGCTTTTAAAATGAGGAAGATATAGTTTTCACGTTCTTCCATTCTTGGCCTCTCGGAGGTGTTGGCCATGTCTTCGAGCTCCAATAAATTCAGTTGCAACAGCTCTCCAATGGCTGAGAGGGATTTGACATCGTGCGCATCAGTGACCTTGATCCATTTGATCTTATCCGACTGAAGAAAGCTCTGAAGGGCCACGGGATCCTCAATCTGATACTCGGCAACCTCCGTTTCATTGTACTCAATCAGGTCAATCGTGGCTTTGCCGCTTCTCGGAACGCCCGTGTATTGAATGGTCCCAGGGGCAGAATCCCTTCCCAACGCACTGGGAACAAACTTTTTTACATCCAGCTTTTTGAATTTGTGCTTGCTCATTTTTGTTGGCGGAATAATCTGTTTTGTTCCTGATGGGGGAAGTCAATCGGTCAGGAAAGATCCATAAAAATAGTAATCTTTCCATTCATTCTGTAGTACCCAGCGGATCGACTGATGCGTGGCTTGTGGGACGGTTCTATCCGAAGGGTCGGTCACATGAACTGGAGCCGGGCGACGTGCCAATCTGGCTTTTGATTGGTAAAATCTTTCAAAAGAAAAGAGCCGTTGTCCATGGGACGGCTCTTTTCTTTCGCGCGATGCGATGTTATTTCGGTAGTGCCCAAAAGCAATCCATCAAATTTCCAATACTACGATGGTATCCACATCGCTTTTCTTATCGGCAGGAACCGTTATCAGGTTACCAAATTCGGTCTGTTTGAACTTGATCGGACTCTGGTCATCCAGCAGATAGGCTTTTTTGATTTTCTTGCCGAAGTCGGGAATCAAAACAGCAGAGTTGTCCTGATCCATCAGGTGAAGGTAAATCTTGTTCTCCCGGATGGTGGAGACGCCCCAGGATTTGGACTGAACCGGACCACCACGCGTTCCATAAACGGATTCACCATATTTTTTCATCCATTCGCCCATTTCTCCCAACGTTTTGATAAACTCAGGCTGGATTTTTCCATTGGGCATCGGTCCGACGTTTAGCAAGAAATTGGCATTTGACCCGGCCGCCTTGACCAAATACTGAATCAGTTGCTTGGTGGATTTGAAATTAAGGTCTTTGAGATTGAATCCCCAGGCCCCGTTCATGGTTTCGCATGTCTCTAGTGGCAACGCTCCGATTTTGGACTCCTGGTTGAATCCTGCAGTATTGCCTCCGGGGAGATCCTTCTCAAACATCTGAAAATCTTCGCCAGGTTTTGGTGCCTGATGGTGATTGTTGCCAATCAAGGCATTGGGCTGTAGCTGATGAATCAAAGAATAGGTTTTGTCAAGTCTCCAATCCGCATCTTTTTTGTCCCACCAACCATCAAACCAGATTCCGCCAATTTCACCATAGTTGGTCAACAACTCTTTTAACTGGCCATCCATATAGTCCAGATATTTGTACCAGTCACCCTGGTTCGGACGACCCGTATAATTGCCGGTTTGCCCACGCGGATAATAGTTTTCCTGATACCAGTC
>JAJTBP010000195.1 GCA_021286825.1 Marinilabiliales bacterium
TAAGGGCGACCTTTCGTGGCGGCATTCGCGGAAAATCGAACGAGCCCTTCATGAAGCTGCGTTCGGTCCAGTACAATTTCATGGAATCACCTACCCGGATCTTTTACATCGTGGCCAGGAAGATGGGGATCCCGGCCTGCGGCGTTCATCTGTACAAAGAGGAGAAGGCGGTGATGGATATCCGAATGCTGGGATTGATCCCCCTGGTTTATGCCAGCGGGGTGGAGATGGATCAAAGTGAGACCGTCACCTTTTTCAACGACATGTGTGTAATGGCCCCGGGATCGCTGATCGATCGGCGGATTACCTGGGAGGAGACCGGTCCGTTGTCTGTAGAGGCTACCTATCGAAACGGCCGGATCGCCATCCGTGCCCAGCTCCTTTTCGATGATTCGGGGAAGCTACGCAATTTCATCAGTACAGACCGCTATGAGACAAGCGATGGAAAACACTATTTCAACTACCCCTGGCAGACGCCCATTTCGGAATATGTCCGGATCGATGGATTCCTACTCCCTGCCAAGGCAAGGTTGATCTACAACCATCCCGACGAAGAGCTCTGCTATGGCGAATTCGAGTTGACCGGCATGCAGTACAATTGCCGTGAATATTTTTAATGGCGGATCGCAACGCGCAACCATTGAATCCCTTGCGAAGAAAATGCAACCCTTGACAAGCTGTTTCGTATGAACAAAAAAAACAATTGGTTATGCGAACAAAAACATGGAAAGTGATTTTCTGGTCGTCGACGATCCTCATTTTTTTGATGGAAGGATTGATGCCGGCCCTCACCTCTCAATCGGAATTGGCCAAGGAGGGGATTCGTCATCTCGGCTATCCGGCCTATTTCGGCAATTGGTTGGTGGTATTCAAAGTGGCAGGAGCCCTCACCCTGATCCTGCCGTTTCTCCACGCCACTTTAAAGGAATGGGCCTACGCCGGTTTTACCTTTGACTTCCTCTTTGCCGCCATCAGCCACACCTCTGTGGATGGTTGGGGCTTCCAGACGGTCATGCCCGTCATCGCCTTGGGAATCCTGGCCGCCTCCTATTTTTCTTATCATAAATTGAAGCAATAGCGGAGGAAAAGGGTTGGATTTGCTACCTTTGATCGACCAATTCCAAACCCATGAAAAACTTTGTGCCGTCAATCCTGACCGTGCTGTTGCTTGCGGCTACCGGTTGTGATGAGAAAGAGGTAAAGCAAATCTCGAAAGAAGGGGCTGTTGAGACGGCCCTCAGTGTGGATCACCTGGATGAACAACATGACTTGATTGTCACCACCCACAAGATCTGGATCAAAAACCAGCTGGTCAAAACCATCGTCTACAAGGATACCGTCCCCACGTTGGGCATGACGGAACAACCGGGTGAAACGGCAAACGGCGACACGGCCCGGGTTAGGCTGAAGCGTGACTATGAGCTCTACATCACTGTAAAATAGCCGGTCACATGAAAAAATCAACCTTCATCCGATTGGTTTTGGTAGCTGCGGTAGCCTCTTCCTGTGGGCAGGAAGGGATAAAAAAGGAAAAGCGGGTCTTCATGCGGGCCGATACGACGGCCAATTACACCCCGGTGCATGGTGGGTTTCATGGTGGCTACTTTCCTTTCATCCCCTATGGCATCTACCGGAACAACCGTTATTCACGGGCCGGATATTTTTCCAATTCCATCTCTGAACATTCCAACATCGGATCCAATGCCATGAAAGGGAGCATCACCCGAGGTGGGTTTGGCAGCAGTGCCTTGCACGTCTCCTCTTAGTGGATGGCAAAGTGTTGCTAGTGGTGGCAAAGGAGGCCCATCGATCCGCGGTAGCGGAAAAAATGTTAAAAACCGAAGCAAAAAGCGCATGAAGAGGCATCGCATCACCCCAAGGACCGACTGGCAGAACAAGGTGGAGGAGTTGGGGTTTGGTTTTCATACAACCGAGACCACCTATTGGGATGAATCGGTCTGCTACGAATTTTCGATGAAGGAGGTCGATCGCATGGAGGCAGCCACGGCGACGCTTTGGGAGTGTTGCCTGGAGGCCGTACAGCATGTGATGGACGAAAAAATGTATGACCAGTTTTGCATCCCCAAATGGTTTGTACCACACATCGAGCAGAGCTGGGAAGAGGATGCTCCGGCCATCTATGGTCGTTTTGATTTCTCCATGCGGGATGGCATTCCGAAATTGCTGGAATTCAATGCCGATACTCCCACCTCGCTGTTTGAATCATCGGTGGTGCAGTGGTTCTGGCTGCAGGATCGCTTTCCGGAAAAAGATCAGTTCAATTCCATCCATGAGAAGTTGATCGCCTACTGGCAATACCTCAAGGAGTACCTGAAACCGGGAGCCCTTCATTTCAGCTGCATCAGGGAAAATTCTGAAGATTTCACCACTACCGAATACCTGCGTGACTGCGCCATTCAGGGAGGATTGGAGACCCGTTTCCTGTACATCGATGAGATTGGCTGGGACAGTCGGAACAGCCGGTTTGCAGACCAAGAGAACCTGACGATCACCAACCTCTTCAAACTCTATCCCTACGAATGGCTGATTCATGAAGAATTTGGACGCAATCTTATGCAAGACAGCATGAAAGCCTTCTGGATCGAACCTTCCTGGAAGATGATCCTCTCCAACAAGGCCATCCTGCCGGTATTGTGGGAGCTGTTCCCCGGACATGAGAATCTGCTGGAGAGCTATTTTGAGCGGGACAACTTCAAAATGGGCATCAACTATGCCAAAAAGCCCCTGTTGTCGCGGGAAGGCAGCAACATTAGCCTTACCCGTTACGGCTCCCTGCTGGCTGAAACGGGGGGTGAATATGGTGAAGAGGGATACATCTATCAGGAATTGGCCCTCTTGCCGGATTTCGACGGCCATTATCCCCTCATCGGCAGTTGGGTGATCGGACAGGAACCTGCGGGGATAGGGATCCGCGAAAGCGACACCCTGATCACCGATAATTTGAGCCGTTTCGTACCCCATTTCATTGGATAAATCAACGCATCATGGAGAACAACAGGCTGGTGGACCAATACATTTCGGGATTCCCGGAAGGAACCCGTGAGAAATTGCAGCAACTTAGGTCTCTGATCCAGGAGACCCTGCCGGAAGCAAAGGAGATCATCAGTTACAGCATGCCCGCTTACAAAAGCAAAAGAGTCGTCTGTTACTTTGCCGGATACGGAAAGCACATCGGCTTTTATCCCACCCATTCGGGCATTTCGGCTTTTGAGTCGCGGCTTGGTGACTTCAAATACTCCAAAGGGGCCATCCAGTTTCCTCTGGATCGCCCCCTGCCGGAAGCACTGATCCGGGAGATCTTGCTGTACCGATTTTTGGAATGCCAATGATATCCGGAACATCCCATGAAAAGCATCGGCTATTTTGAGATTCAATCGGCAGAGCCTTCCCGGGCAATTGCCTTCTATCACGCACTTTTCGAATGGGAGTTTACCCGTCAGGAGGGGATACCCATCGAGTATTATCACATTGAAACGGGCTCCATCACGGGTGGACTCATGAAGCGCCCGGCAGATTTGCCCGATTTCGGTCAGACCACCAATGCCTTTACCTGTTCGGTGTCGGTAGACAATTTTGATGAAATGTCCGAACGAATCCTGGCATCAGGGGGTCAGCTACTCCTTCCCAAATTCGCCATTTACGGGAAGTGCTGGCAGGGATATTTCCTGGATCCCGATCAAAACTGCTTTGGATTGTTCCAGGTAGACCCCTTGGCTGGGATCTGAATGGAAACAATTGATCAAAAAAATAATTTATCTCACCATTTTCTTGAACCAATCAAGCATTGAATTGTTTGTATGGTCGGGGCAAACAACCGATTTCTATTGAAATGCAATCATCTTCCGGAAATTTTCGGTTGGTTTTTCTATGTTAAATGAATACTTTTGATTGGAGCATACGCCTTTGGCTCCTCGCGGTATTTCCAACATCCGTAACATGACTGACGAACTTGATGACTATAGAAGACAGGTCGAAGCGTTAAGGAAGGAAAATGTTTATCTTCGAAAGTCCTTTGAACGGAACATCCGGCTGCATGAACTGTTCCAGGAGATGTTGCGTTTATCGGACAAGGAACAGATCTACTTTTTTATCGCCGACAATCTGGCCCGGCTTTTCCCCAAGTCCATCATTCTTTTCAACTCGATTGATGAACCCAGAAACATTTCAAAACTGGAAGTCATTCGGGGAATTGGCGATTCCCTCTTCAAAAAAATCCTGGACGTCTTACGGTTCAATCCGGTGGGCAAGGAATATCCGCTCGTCCAAAATCACCACGATTATTGCCGGACGGGCAAACTGGTGGAATTTAAGAATGGGCTGGAGGAGTTCTCCGCCTCAGAGTTGTCGCCCTTCATTGCCCGCACCGTTGAGGTAATGCTGAACATCCACAAGATCTATACGGTCGGCCTCATGCGTGAAAATCAGCTGCATGCCACGATTCATATTTTTACCCGTTCTGATGCCGTCATCGATGACATCGAGTTTGTGGAGATGTTTGTCCAGCAATCGGGAATTCTGTTGCAGAAGATGATGGCCGAGACAGAACTGCGGGAAAGCGAGTTGCGTTTTAAGGCCCTCCACAATGCCTCTTTCGGGGGAATTGCAATCCATGAAATGGGGCGCATTTACGATTGCAACCAGGGCATGGCCGACATGACCGGTTATTCGCTCGATGAATTGATTGGCATGGATGGCATGCTCCTGCTCACCGAGCCATCCCGGAAAATTGTCATGGACAACATTCTTTCCGGTTATGAAAAACCCTACGAAGCGATGGGGCTTCGAAAAAATGGAGAGACCTATCACCTGCAGCTGGAAGGCCGGAACATTCCGTACAAGGGAAGGATGATGCGAAGTGTCGAGTTTAGAGACATTACCCGGCAGAAGGAGTTGGAACTAGCCCTGCAACAGCAAAAAAGCTTTTTCGAACAGATGTTTGTTCAATCCAACACCAGCACCCAGATTTTGGATCCGGAAGGCTGGTGCGTCCGGATCAACGCCCGCTTGGGTGAGCTGTTTGGCGTGCAGCCGGAAGCCATGGAAGGGAGGAAATACAACATCTTTCAGGATGGTGAGGTGCAACGACAAGGCATTGATGAAAAGTTACGCAGACTGATTCGCGAGAAGAAAGCCCAGAGTTGGGAGGTCAATTTCGACATCGGGGAGGCGAGTGAGTCACAGCAGATAGAGATCAAGGAGCGCAAGAAAGCATGGTTTTCCAATACGGCTTATCCTATTTTGGGGGTCGACGGAGAATTGATGAACATCATCATACAACACGACGACATCACCACCCGTAAGCTGGCTGAGGAGAAGATCCGGAAAAGTGAAGAGCAACTCCGGATCATCTCGGAAAATGCTGCCGATGTCATTTGGGAGATGGATCCGGAAGCAGGAAGATTCACCTACGTCAGTCCATCCGTTTTTGCCCTTCGCGGCTATACTGCAGAGGAGGTCATGAACATGCCGGTCTCTGCCTCTCTGACACCGGAGTCGAATGAATACATCAATGTGTCCATGCGCACGAGTGTTCCCGAATTTCTCTCGAGTGGCAAGGAATCCTTTACCCATTTACACGAGGTAGACCAGCCAAGAAAAGATGGTACGATTGTCCAGACGGAAGTAACCACCACCCTGATGCTCTCTCCGGAAGGCCGGCTCAAGATCATCGGTATCTCGCGAGACATTACCAAAAGAAAAGAAGCTGAACGCAAATTCAGAGAGAGCGAAGAGCGCTTCAGGAAGGCCTTCCTGACCAGTCCGGATGCTTTCAACATCAATCGGTTGGAGGATGGACTCTACGTCAACATCAACAGGGGTTTTACCAACATTACCGGTTACACGGAAGAGGATGCGATTGGCAAAACCTCTGCTGAGGTGAACATCTGGGTGGATTTCAACGACCGGAAAAAATTGGTGGAAG
This sequence comes from Marinilabiliales bacterium, assembly GCA_021286825.1. GTDB lineage: Bacteria > Bacteroidota > Bacteroidia > Bacteroidales > Prolixibacteraceae > CAINVV01. The sequence goes on from JAJTBP010000195.1 coordinate 5,945, forward strand.
GACTGAAGAAGGAGGGGGTCTACATCAATCTGGCTGCGAAATTCCGGAAAAAGGACGGTACCATTGCCACCGGATTGATGTCGGCATCGGTCATCGATTTGAATGGAGTACCGCACATTCTCTCCATGACCCGAGACATCAGTGAACTGAGAAGAATTCAGGATGCGTTGCAGGAAAATGAAGCCCTCTTCCGTCGTATCTTTCAGGAGGGGTTGATCAGTATGGTGATCTGTGATGAGAAATTCAGGTTTACCCGGGTCAACGATGCCTATTGCAGGATGTTGGGTTATTCGGAAAAGGAGTTGCTTCAACTCTCTTTCCCAGAGGTTACCCATCCCGACCACCTCAAGGAAGACATGGGGTTTGCGGAGAAAATGAGAAATGGGGAAATTGCGACTTACCATACCGAGAAACGATACCTGCATCGGTCGGGAGCCATCATCTGGGGCTCGTCCAACATCTCTGTCATGCGCGATGCAGAAGGTAAATTTCTCTATTTCCTGGCCATGGTTGACAATGTCACCGAAAAGAAAAAACTGATCGATGAACTCATCCATGCCAAGGAGAAAGCGGAAGAAAGTGAACGG
>JAJTBP010000196.1 GCA_021286825.1 Marinilabiliales bacterium
GCCGAAGTACGGGATCTTTGAATCGTTCGTACTCCATTTTCAACCATTTTTCCATTTCATTGACCGGTATTTCATTGACAAACGCAGTCATTTCATAGCTTGTGAAGGCATTGGTTCCTTTTGCTCCAATAAGTGAGGACAGTTTGTCATATTCATTCGGGGCTGCATAGGCTGCTGCCTTTTGTGACAACCGGTCTATATTTTTATAGATCTCCTTTTTCTTAGCCGGATCGGTGGTCATTTTGTGTTGTTCAAAGCAGGCTGAAATGCTGTCTAGCAAAGGTTTCTCAGCTTCCCAGTTGATGGTTCCGAATTTCCCGGTCCCCTTGAACATCATGTGTTCCAGGTAATGTGCCAATCCGGTCGTTTCTTTGGGATCATTCACCGATCCCGCATGCGTTGCGATCAGCGTTAGCGCTCTGGGTTCATCCTTATTGACTGAAAGATAGACTTTTAGTCCATTGGCAAGGGTGTAAATCCGGGTACCCGTAGGGTCTTTGGTCACCTCCTCATACGTGTATCCCTGACGATCCGTTTTTTTAAGCGTTTGGTAGGTTGCTTGTTTACATCCCGTCACGGAGAAGAGTAGAAAAACGGGAAGGAAAGTCCGAATGAGTTGTTTCATGGGAGTTTTGTTTCAGTGAGCCCTAAATGTCGTCAAATTTATTGTTAAACGTATGGTCTGCTCTTAAAAAAATGCGATCCGTGCGAAAATTGGCCGGAACAACCCGGGTAAGTCGAAATTGCAATCTGGTCGCAATTTTGGACCTTTACTGTTTTTTAAATCAAAAAATCTTCTACTTTTGTCATTCCTTTTCGGAGAATAGGAGAGATGCAAGAGTGGTTGAATTGGCACGCCTGGAAAGCGTGTGTGCCTCTAAAGGGCACCGCGGGTTCGAATCCCGCTCTCTCCGCCTGATGGTCAATAAGTTACGCGTTTGTAACTTGTTGACCATTTTTTTCTCATCAGAGACTTGATCTTCTCAATCTTTTAAGAAATGAGAGGATAAAGTTGATTATTCGTATTATTTCTGTTTGAAACTGCTAATTGATAAGGGATAAACCCCATACATCAGTTAACTAATTAAGTTGCAGTTGATAATTTGAAACCTTTAAGTCGTCACCATACTTTTTGTCATCCGAAGGAATTTTTTAGCTATTGAAGAAAAGAACCGCCCCAGAAAGAAATATTCTGGGACGGTTCTCAATTTTCAATCTTAATAAGGAGATAGAATCGTCAATCCTGAAATGGTGACTTTATAACATGTTGTATGGCAAGCTGCTGTCAATCATTTAATTCAATAGATTGAGCAGGGTAAAACACTTAAAGCATAATAAATTCCAATTCAAATCGTTGCAGTGCAGTAAATTTTATCATTCTGATTCAAGCGGATTAGAATATTCTTTAAAATACACATTGCTTCGATAAGATACTATTCCTTATATACAACTTTGCAGTCTGGCTTCTTCAATTTTTCCATAAATCCCCATAGAACGGAGATTATATTAGAAATTTACTTGTTGCATGGTTTGTAAATGGCCCCAGTTGCGAAGTCGACAATTGCACCTGGCCAAAAAAGCAAAACATCAGCAATTAAAGCGCCACCTCTAACTGCCCTTGCAGGCTGTCCGGGTGCTGGTTTGGTTCTTTGGCAAGTTGAAACAGCCCCTCCAAATACGGTTGCACAACTTGAAAGGGTAATTGAAATCATCAAAATCGAAACAAAGTTGAAAATTTTCCTTTTCATTTTTAGTTGGATTTAAGTTAACATTATTCCATATCATTGGTTTTGATAATGGTCGTTTGCGAAAAAAGGTCGTGAAGACCCCTAAAAGTAAAGAGATAGGATAATATATCTACAGGAATCATTCGAATCAATGTCCTGATAAATATTTGGAGAAGAGAACCTTTTTTTCGATTCAAAGAGACTACTTTGCTTTTTGTAATCATTTTACCAAATGATTGCCCATATCGATATTCTGGAATCAAGTAGTAAAGCAAATAAATGCAACCTGCAAGCCATTTCAAGGACTCCTTTTCCATGCGGTTGCCTAGAACAATTATCGACAGAAATATTATAATAAAATAAAAAGATGAGTCTAAAAGAAAATTTACTAATCTCAGAGATTTACCTGACATAATGGATGTTAGAATTTGGTTAGGTCGCACTTTTCCCGATTAAACTGGGAAACTCGAATTTAGGAATATTTCTCAATTTCATATGGATTGCATTCCCAAAAAGTATATTTATTTCAATTTCAATTGTAGACTTCTAGATCAAGGCGGTTGTACGAAATGAAATTGTTTGATCAAATTCGTTCATCTAAAATTGATTAATTATCTGTATTTTAATGATTTATTTGTGGGTAATACCTGAAATATTTTTTATATTACAGAATAATTTATACTAACTAATTAGATTGATTCTTCGTCGTTTTTACGATTTTTCATCAATTTATTCGGAAGAAAATATGCAATACGATTATCCTCCGAATTTAGAAATCGGATTTTTTATTCTTTAATCAAGTGAAGGGGGTCCATTGCTTTCTACACCAAGAATTGCTCCATTGGTTCACAGATCGGCGCATTTTACTGTTTTTAGGTGAGCAATCGTTTATAAATAGATTTAATCTTCATCGAATTTTGTTGAACATATTGTTGAGTTGTTTGTTCTGTTTGTGTTTCAGCTAGAATGGCTCTAAAATTCAAGTTAAATTCAAAGGATGAGGAAGATTTTCAATCAGGCTAATTTTAGGGCCAGGCGAGTTGGGAAGGAATATGTAGTCTGGTTTTCTGCAACGAATCAATTCGTCCTGCTGCAGTCAACAGGCTACTTCATACTCAAATCGTTCGCCAAAGGCATGTCGATGAAAAGAGTCACTGATGATTTGGCCGGACGTTTTGGTATCAATAAGCGCCTTGCAGCAATCTCAGTCAAAACCTTTAAACGATCCAAACTCCAGTTAGTTCTGGAGGCCGAAGAGAAGATGGACATTATAACAAAGAGTGATTACAGTAAGATAGGTCTTGAAAATTTAAAGCATTTTTATAGGATTTTCCATCAGGAAATTAGTTTTTTCTACCAAAATGAATTGCTTCGCCATGCCATTCATCCCTTGATTCAGCAGTGGGAGGTTGCGGAACCCGTAAACCTTCCGGTCGAATTTGCCTTGTTTTCAGATGAAGCGGGTGTTACTTTTCAAAAGAATAAGCAATTTGTTGGTCAATGGGGGCATCCTCATCTGGATCAGATGAAAGGTTCGGTCTTTTTCGAGCTGCTAAACGTTCTGTACAACAAGGGTAGCGATGACTGGCTTATGACGATGCATGCAGCTGCTGTGACTTTGGGCAATAAAGCTGTCTGTTTTTCTGCTCATGCCGGAGGAGGGAAAACCACCCTGTCGACCCTGATGCAACTAGCCGGATATCAATTGGTGTCGGATGATTTTGTTGCGTTTGGATACCCTGATCCCTTGATTCACACCTTTCCAGTGGCCATGTCCATCAAACAGGGGGCATGGCAAATGCTTGAGCGGACGGCTCCCGTCGGATCGCTATCCTTCCAGGAGCGTTATTTCAGTCAGGAAAAGGGAACTTTCGTCTACCACGAACCACTCCATCAGGCTTCGTTGCAGCGTCTATATCCTTCAAGTGATGTTGTTTTTGTGAAGTATGATAAAGATGTTCCCTTTCGATGGAAGCAACTCTCACGTGCGAACGGACTCAGAGAATTGCTGCCACAAGTCTGGCTTTCTCCCGGACCCGATAAAGCCGAGAAATTCATGGAATGGGTTTCCAAAACACGCTTCTATGCGCTGACCTATCACGACAACGAACGTGCCATCGAAGCAATCCAACGACTTTTCACATGAAGAATGGGCATGAGATGTATCGGTTGATAGGTAGGATCCTGGCCCTAAAATGGCACCCGGACCAAGCCTTGGATATTGGAAGGACTTTTCAGGAGGAGACATTTGACTGGCCACTCTTCCTTGAGTCGGGTGACAAGCATCTGGTGCTTCCAACCTTATACGGCCAGCTCAAAAGGTACGGACTGACGAAATACATTCGGGAGGATTGCCTCGATGTCATGCAACAGATCTTCGAACTCAACAAACAAAGAAATGAAAGGATTCTTGTTGAGATCGACCAGATTACAAAAGCACTCCATGAGCGGGGAATTGTTCCGGTCTTCCTGAAGGGAGCGTGTTACCTTGTCGAAATTCTCTATGAAGATGTGGGCGAGCGGTACTTGGGGGATATTGACCTGTTGGTGTCAGATGTGCATTATTTGACTGCAGTAGAGGCGATAAAGCAGTTGGGATATGAGTATCCCAATGAAATTTTTGGGGATGTGACCCGGATGAAACATTATCCCAGAATGGCTGCCGATCATGCCGTGGCACCGGTAGAGATTCACCGATTACCGGTGGTGGAGAAATTTTCAGACTGGTTCAATTACGAGATCATCAGCAGGGAGATGTTTGCCCCGACGGGGAGGATGGACTGCAGGGTACCCTCGATTCGCCACCAGGTGATGTTGTCATTTGTTCATAGTCAGTTGTGTCATGCTGACCATCAGATGGGACTGTTCTCCTTTAGAAATGTGAGTGACCTGGCCCTTTTATCCCACGGAAATAAATTTGAGCCAACAACCCTTCCCAAGCGATATCTTACCAAGATGAACGACTATTTTTCCCTGGTGGGAGAATTGGCCGATCTTCCTTATCTCAAACAACCATCTGGAGAAGATGGATTTTCATGGTATCGGCTGCATTATCGACTCAATGTACGGTACAAGTGGTTGTCGAAATCAATTCTCCTTTTCTTTCAATTGGGAAAGAAGGTGAAATCGGTTCTGTCGACCTTGTTTCATGGCTTCCAGGATGCGACGGCAAGAAGAATGATCAAGAAGCGGGTGTCTAGCCGCAATTGGTGGAAAGACCAGGTAGCATGGTTGAAAGAACTAATCAGGTAAACCGTTTTTCATTGACGGTTTACCAGTTTGGGAGGGGTGCTGGTTGAGAGGTGTTTTGTCCTTTGGCAGGTGATCCCAACAGCACCAGCATGGTGGCTGCCGAAATGGCAATGTACCCGGTCCGTTTCAGTGCCTCTTTTCTTGTAATGGCTTTTCCTTCCTGCTTGTTCGCAAGAGATTCCTGCTTATTCTGCCGCTTCTTTTCCATGGTATTGAGATTGTTATGGTTGCTTAATGAGTTGTTTTCAATTTGATTGTGGTGAGTTGTTTGCCATCATTGACATGCAGAATGAAGACTTTTCCCTGCAGGGCCACTTCATTGATGACGTTTTCTGTCGCCTGGTTCAGCCGTTTTGAATAGATTTTCCGTCCCAGAATATCATAGAGGCTGGCGGTAGCTTCACTGCTTACTTCTCCGAGAATTTTGATTTCATGGTCGTTGGAGATAAATGCCGACAAACCACTTTTTGCCTCCGGAATCTCGACAACACCAGATATGATGTCTGAGAAATGAAGCAGAAATCTGCCGGAGACATTGCTGTTGGGATCCAAAACCGTTGAATAGCTGGAGCCGGTGATTTGTAGGGGAGTGGTGACTCCACTCTTCTTGTCTTCCAGACTGACGATGGTGCCAGCTGGCAAGGAGACCGATTGCATGGAGAAAGTTATCTGTCCGCCAGGAGCACATTGCAAATCCAGCGGAACCGTCATGTCGTTCAAACCGGACAATGGCAAGGCTTGTATGGCGAATTGAATCCCGTTGTCATTCACCAGTCTGCTGGAAATCTGTAGGTTGCTGTTTGTCCCAAACAATCCTGCGTCATAGGTGGGATCAAGCCCCTTGGTCATATTCTCTGCAAAGGCAATGATGGTGGCTGATTTGACCTGTCCTGTGCTGACTTCGAGGGAGACTGCAGGCCAGGTGGTTTTGGCTGATTTAAAAGGAGCATCTGAACTGTTGTGGTGATTTTCTATATCCTTGGCAAAGGTTACTGAACTGACACCACTTTTTAGTTTGACGAAGAAGCCTTGTCCCACCTGTACGGATGCCTGGCTTAACAGATTAGAATTCAGGTCTATTCCTGTGTTGTTGATGATCTTGTACTTGCCACTTTTTCCATTTTCAGAATCGGGCTGGTCCCAAAGGTAGATGGCAGCAAAACTTGGGTCCAGATTGGACTCATTCTGTTTCAGAAATTTATCGGAACTGGTGGTTTTGATGTCAATGGCCGATGTGAAGGGATTGCCGACAAGGTTCCAGGCATCGGTTGACAGTCCGCTGATGGTTACGCTGTTGGTGGCAATTGTGCCTGAAAAACTCAGGCTTCCGGAGGAGGCACTTCTTACGGCATATCCATTTCCGCTTGCCAGGTTTCCACCGGTTGCATTGGTGAAATAGTTGTTCCAGCTATTCCCGCTACTGTTGTAATCCATCATTCCCCTGGCACTTCCATTGGTCGGAATGATTGCATTTGCTGAAAGAAATGATGCGACAGACATACCGCTGACAGGAGGG
>JAJTBP010000197.1 GCA_021286825.1 Marinilabiliales bacterium
AAGAGTGATAGAATCCTTACGTGCATGGTCTGTTTCAGTTTTGTGGTAAAGGGGCTTTCCGGGAATCCTCCGGGGTTTCCATTCTTCGCAACATGTCCCCTGTGGTTGGCAAGGCAAACCCGATTCTCTATGCGATCTTCGGTTCATCCATTGTCCTCGTCAGGGGATCAAAAGTCAATAAAATTAAGCATTCTTTCCGTTTCCTGATGCTGTTCCCGCGGATGGATCGGCCTGTCGAAAGGAGATATTTTTCCTTCCGCACTGGATGACCTCCATCGATCGAGATAGGCAAATCTCTCCTGTCAGAAAGGATTACCGTTGTTGTTTTCTGCTGGGCGACGGGTCGGGAGCCTTCTGTTTCAGTCATTTCCTTGTCCTCGGAATGAACAATTTTGCGGATTATTGCTTACATTAGATGAGAATTACTTCCTTCAGCACCCGCTGGCGTCTGTTAATTTCCGGCCAAGATCCCAAAAAAGGGAAAGCCATTTGGCGGTTACAGACGTTGCGGAGGGTCCTGATTTCCTGATTTAGCCGGGAAAATCGGAGTCGCAATCGTTTAGGTAATTTGCGTTCATTCAAATCCAAACGCCGATGAAAACTGAGAAAGAGGAGTTAGAACAGCTCAACCAGAAGTTGGAGTTGCTTTTGAAAAGGCAAAAGGACTTTTCAATGGAGATTGATCGCTTGCGATTTGAGCTGGACCGCTTGAAACGTCTGCAAACGCAGACCCAAAAGACGGTCTCGGAAAAAAGTGAAATCGTAGAGATTGGATCCGGCAATACCTCCTTTCCAAACGAGGAGACACCCAAGCCGGAACCGGTTATCTGGAGGCCCAGTTCCTCCGGAATGTACACCCAATCCGAATCTGCTTCCGGGACTTCCGACCGCCGATCCAGTCTGGAAAAATTCATCGGTGAGAACCTGATCAATAAAATTGGTATTGCCATCACGGTGATTGGTGTCTCGATCGGTGTGAAATATGCCATTGACCATGATTTGATCAGTCCCCTGACACGCATCCTTCTGGGCTATCTCTTCGGATTTATCCTCTTCGGATTCTCTGTCAAACTTCGAAAGCAATACCTCGATTTCAGTGCCGTACTGCTCAGTGGATCGATGGCGATCCTCTATTTTATGACCTATGCAGCCTACAGTTTCTACGGACTGCTTCCACAGGTTGCGGCATTTTTCCTGATGGTGGTCTTCACTGCAATTACGGTCTCTGCTGCACTTTTCTATCAACGGCAGGTCATTGCCCACATCGGGATGGTGGGGGCCTATGCGGTGCCATTCTTGCTGGGAGACAAATCCTCCCATGTTACCATCCTTTTTTCCTATGTGACCCTCATCAACAGTGGCATTCTGGTCATCGCCTTTTATAAATTTTGGAAGCCCCTCTACATCGCAAGCTTTACCGTCACCTGGCTTATCTATCTGTTCTGGTTTGCCACAAGCCAGGATCCTACGTACCGGGTGGGCATCACGTTGCTCTTTCTCTTTCTGTTCTTTGCCATCTTTTATGGGATTCTGCTGGTTGGAAAGCTGTTGCGCCAAAAGGAATTTGAGAAAAGCGATCTGATCCTGCTGCTTGCCAATTCATCGGTGTTTTTTGGTTGTGGGTATGCCTTGCTCCATGATCATGAAACCGGCAAACAGTTGCTTGGGTTGTTCACCTTTGGCAATGCCCTGATCCATTTTGGGGTCAGTGCCGTGATTTTCTTTCGGTCCAACGCTTCCAAACATCTTTTTTATCTGGTCTCCGCTTTGGGGCTTACTTTTTTGACCATCGCCATTCCGGTCCAGTTGGATGGCCATTGGGTCACATTGCTTTGGAGTGCCGAGGCCGCATTCTTGTTCTGGTTGGGCAGGAGTCGATCCATTCCTGCCTACGAACAGATTTCCTATCCCCTGATGATTCTGGCTTTCGGCAGTTTGTTGACGGATTGGTCCACCTACCATCAATTTGAAATTGGGAAACCTGAAACATGGATTACCCCCCTCTTCAACCCCAATTTTCTTACCTCTTTGCTTTTTTTGGCCGCATTCACCTTCATCCATTACATCAATGGGCAAAGGAAATATTTGCACTCCCTGATGTCACAGAAAATGATTCTCAAAACATTGACTGTGTCGATTTCGGTTGTGTTGCTGCTGTCGCTCTACTTAACCTTCTACATGGAAATTGCCACCTATTGGAACCAGCTTTTCGTAGGTTCGAAACTGAGTTTTCCGGTGGAAGGTCAGCATCGGATGCGTCAATCCTGGAACAATGATTACCTCCGATACAAGACCATTTGGTTGATTCTCTATTCCCTGCTTTTTGTCTCCTCCTTGACCCTCTTGAATCTGAAAAGGTGGAAGAACCGCCTGATGGGCCGAATCTGTTTTGGCTTGCTGACTTTTGTGCTCCTGATCTATCTCTCCGGAGGACAACTTTGTCTGGGACAACTCCGCGAAGGCTACCTCGGTTTGCGGGAGGTCAATTCCTATGCTCTTCCCGGGCAATTGGCCCTTTGGTTCCGTTATCTGTCGCTGCTTTTTGTGGTGGGTTCGCTTTGGGTGTTGAGCAGGTTGGCCTCAGCAGATTATCTGAAAAAGAGATTTGGGGTGCCCCACGATCTGATTTTGTCGGTGACCCTCCTTTGGCTGGCCAGCAGCGAACTGATTCACTGGATGGACCTGCTGGGTTACACGGAATCATACAAGCTGGGACTTAGCATTCTCTGGGGACTTTTCTCGCTGTCGCTGATCGGTGTGGGAATTGGGCTCAAGAAACGACATCTGCGCATCGGAGCGATTGTTTGGTTCGGCATCACCCTGATCAAACTCTTCTTTTACGACATCTCCTATCTGGACACCCTATCCAAGACCATTGTGTTTGTCTCACTGGGTATCCTTTTGCTGATCATTTCCTTCCTGTACAACAAGTATGCCCACCGGATTGCCGGCGAAACACAATTGCCGGAGGAATAGGACGAGGATGCGGGGAGCGGTTAGGGAATCGTCCGTTCACTCGGAGCTATGGGTGATCCCGATCTGTCCTGCCAAAATGAATTAGCTGATGGTTGAAAATAGGAGGAAGATGATTATCATTGTTCCTGAACTTTTCCAAACCTGTCGGTTTTTTATGTTGATTATTCTCTCTCCTTCCAAAACCTTGGATTCCCATCCATCCCAGCCGGTTGACGCGTGTACTGTCCCGGCAATGTTGAATGAGGCCAGGCGGTTGGCCGGATACCTGAAGAAATTGTCCCTGAAAGATTGGGAACAGATCATGCAGGTCAATTCGAAGCTAGCCTGGCAAAATCTGGAGAGAATGGCGGTCTGGGAGGCTGTCGATCAACCGGGAAAGGGAAACAGTGCCTTGTTTGCCTACAAAGGTGAGGTTTACCATGGACTGGATGCCGGGTCACTCACTCCCGATACCATACGATATGCACAGGATCATTTGCGGATACTTTCTGGTTTGTATGGAGTGCTGGCTCCTCTGGACCTGATCATGCCTTACCGGCTGGAATTGGGCATCCAATGGCGGTTTGGCCGGTATGAAAGCCTGTATCATTTTTGGGGTGACAAGATCACATCGAAGATCCGGTCCGATCTTCGGGAGAGTGGGTCCAACCTCCTATTCCATCTGGCTTCGCAGGAGTATTCCTCTGCCATTGCGCTTCAAAAACTCAGGGCGAATGTCATCACTCCGCAGTTTTTGGAGGAGCGGGAGGGATCCTTCCGGATGATCACCATCTATACCAAGAAGGCGCGGGGCATGATGGCACGCTACCTCCTCCAATATGGCGTTTGCAGGGAGGACGATCTGAGGGGCTTTGATGACGAAGGATATCTTTACCACGCAAGGTTGTCAAAACCCGGATCGCCGGTTTTCGTAAGAATGAGTAATCCCAGGTAAGTTATGTGCGGAAGATTTGTACAGGTTGTAGACATCGCATTTTTTGTGAGCAGGTTCGGGGTAAAAAATCCCGGTGAGATCACCGTGCAATCCAGTTACAATGTCTCCCCGGGAGACATGGCTTATGTGATTACCGATGACAAACCCGATCAGCTGCAAGCCTTTCAGTTTGGACTGACACCCGGGTGGGCACAAAAACCGATGTACCTGATCAACGCACGATCGGAGGGCGATTTCAATCCGCAAAATGATCCGGGCTATCAGGGTCCGATGGGGATCGCTTCAAAACCCTCCTTTCGTACCTCCATCCGCTCAAAGCGATGCCTGGTCATCACCTCCGGATACATCGAAGGACCGGAGAAGGAGCGTCTCAACAAACCCTTTTTCCTCTCCAGGAAGGATGAAGCCACCTTTGCCTTTGCCGGGATTTGGGACACCTGGGTCAACCATACCACCGGAGAGGTGGTCAACTCCTTTTCCATCATCACGACGGTTGCCAATTCTGTGACGCAGGAGATCGGCCATCACCGCTCACCGGTCATCTTGGATCAAAAGGATGAAAAAGATTGGCTGGATGACACCTTACCCCTGGAATCGGTCCTGGGGTTGCTGAAACCCTATTCCGGTGATCATTTTAAGGCCGTTCCCATCTCCATCCGCATCAAGGATCCTAAAAACAAGGGAAAGGAATTGATCCTCCCCATCGATCCCGATAGTTCTTCTACCTACGATGTGACAGTCAAGCGTGATTTACGGCTGGAAGGGATGGGAAGCTACAAACGAAAGGACAAACCAGAATCTCCTCCAGCCCAGGGAACCTTGTTCTGACCGGATCTGTTTCCGGAAGAATAAAAAAGGAACGCCGGGAATCAGATGTTCCCGGCGTTCCTTTTTGTATGGCGTTCTGGTCGGATTTCTCCTGGTTAGCCAGCTGTATTACAGGGTCTTGGCCACCTCTACCTGTTCGAACGCTTCGATGAAGTCTCCTTCTTTCAGGTCATTGTAACCGTTGATGTTCAGACCGCATTCGTAACCTTTTGCGACCTCCTTGACGTCATCCTTGAATCGTTTGAGGGATTCGAGTTCGCCGGTGAAGACCACGATACCGTCGCGGATCAGGCGCACCTTGGAATTTCTGACAATCTTGCCATCGCGAACGATACAACCGGCAATGGTACCCACCTTGGTAATCCGGAAGGTGGTAAGGATCTCTGCTGTACCCTTGATCTCTTCCTTGATCTCCGGGGCAAACATCCCTTCCATGGCCGATTTGATCTCGTTGATCGCATCGTAGATGATGGAATAGAGACGGATGTCGATTTCTTCCTTCTCGGCCAGTTTTCTGGCACTCATGGAAGGACGAACCTGGAATCCCACGATGATGGCATTCGAGGCGGAGGCGAGCATGATGTCCGATTCGGTAATCTGACCCACTGCCTTGTGGATGACATTGACCTGTATCTCGTTTGTTGACAGTTTGATCAGTGAATCTGAAAGTGCTTCGATGGAACCGTCTACGTCTCCCTTCACGATGATGTTCAATTCCTGGAAGTTACCGATGGCAATTCTTCGGCCGATTTCATCGAGGGTGATGTGTTTCTGAGTCCGAAGTCCTTGTTCACGTTGCAGTTGCTCGCGTTTGTTGGCAATCTGCCGGGCTTCACGCTCACTTTCCATCACGTTGAACTTATCACCGGCTTGGGGAGCTCCATTGAGTCCCAGAATCAATACCGGTTCTGCAGGGCCAACGCTGTCCACCCTTTGGTTACGTTCGTTGAACATGGCTTTTACGTGACCGAAATGGGGTCCTGCTAGCAATACATCGCCTACCTTGAGGGTACCCGAGCTGACCAGGATGGTTGCCACGTATCCACGTCCCTTGTCGAGCGTTGATTCGATGACCGATCCGCTGGCCCGCTTGTTCGGATTGGCTTTCAGATCCAGCATTTCCGCTTCAAGCAATACTTTTTCAAGCAGTTCAGCCACGCCCAATCCCGATTTGGCCGAGATGTCGTGCGACTGGTATTTTCCACCCCAACTTTCGACCAGGTAGTTCATGTTGGCCAGTTGGTTTTTGATCTTTTCCGGATCCGCCGTAGGCTTGTCTACCTTGTTGATGGCAAAGACAATCGGAACGCCAGCTGCGGATGCATGGTTGATGGCCTCGACGGTTTGGGGCATCACATCATCGTCGGCAGCGACAATGATGATGGCGATGTCTGTCACCTGGGCACCACGAGCACGCATGGCGGTAAATGCCTCGTGACCCGGTGTATCGAGGAAGGTAATCTTCCGGCCACCCTCCAGTGTCACATTGTAGGCACCGATGTGCTGTGTGATTCCACCGGCTTCTCCGGCAATCACATTGGTTTTGCGTATGTAGTCGAGCAAGGAGGTCTTACCGTGGTCGACGTGTCCCATGACTGTGACGATGGGTGGTCGTGGCAAGAGGTCGTCATCAGAATCTTTCTCTTCCTGGATGGCTTCCTGTACCTCAACTGAAATAAATTCCACCTTGTATCCGAATTCATCGGCAACCACCGACATGGTTTCGGCATCGAGCCGCTGGTTGATG
>JAJTBP010000198.1 GCA_021286825.1 Marinilabiliales bacterium
CGGATCTTGCCGACATCATCGAAGATCTGGACAACCGTTCCAGGCAGTCGGTCTTCCTTGCCTTGGATGAAGAGATGGCCGCAGACGTTTTGGAGGAGATGGAACCCAAGGCACAGATCAAGATCATCGAAGGCATGTCGGTCGAAAAGGTAGCAGATGTGCTGGAAAAGATGCCAGCCAACGAAGCCGCCGACATCCTCGATTCGCTGGAAGAAGAGCGGGCAGAGCTGTTGCTCAATGAGATGGAAGCCGAATCCTCTTCCGAGGTTCGCGAACTGCTCGAATATGAGAATTACGAGGTGGGCAGTATCATGACAACCGAAATCCTGGCCTTCAGGGCCGAAGACACCGTGGATGCCGTCTTCAGAAGCCTCAGGGAAAATCAGCCGGAAATAGAATCCATGTTTGGTTTCTTTGTCACCAATCAGGAGAACGAATTGGTCGCCACTTTCTCCTTCCGTGATCTGGCGGTTGCAGATCCTGCTACTACCCTGTCGGAATTCATGAATGACGATCCCATCTACCTCTACGATGAGCAGAAGATCGACGACATTGCCGAATTGGTATCCAAATACAACCTGCTGGCGATCCCCGTGATCAACAAGAAAAAGCAATTGGAAGGAATGGTGGTCATCCATGACATCATTGAGGACCTTGTTGACAAAAGAAGAACCAACAAAAAATAGGCGTGGTTATGTTCAAAGACAAGATCAGAAGAAGATCCTTCTTCAAAAAGGTAGGGATTTTCCTGGCATTGCTGGGACCGGGTATCATCACGGGGAGTGTGGACAACGATGCCGGAGGAATCACCGTCTATTCAGTTGCCGGTGCCACTTATGGCTACAATCTGATATGGACACTGATCCCCTCTTTCGTGGTCCTGATGGTCATTCAGGAGATGAATGCGCGCATGGGAATTGTCACCGGCAAAGGACTCGCAGACTTGATCCGCGAAAATGCAGGTGTTAAGGTCACCTTCTTCATCTTCCTGGGATTACTCATCGCCGACATTGGCAACACAACCACTGAGTTTGCAGGGGTAGCAGGGAGTATGGAGGTCTTCCATGTGAACAAATACATTTCCGTGCCGATCGTTGGGATCCTGGTCTGGATACTGGTCGTGAAGGGGACCTACAAAATTGCTGAACGCATCTTTTTGATATTCAGCGTATCCCTTTTGACTTATGTCATCTCGGCACTGTTGGGCAAGCCGCATTGGAGCGAAATTGGCCACAGCATCCTGCACCCCAGTTTTCCTGTCAACGGGGAGAGCCTGGGTATGGTGATCGGTATCATCGGTACCACCATCGCCCCCTGGATGCAGTTTTACATGCAATCTTCGGTCATTGAAAAAGGATTGAAGATGAAAAACTACAAATACACCCTCCTCGACATCATTGTCGGATGTGTGGCAACAGTGGTCGTGGCTTTTTTCATCATGGTCGCCTGCGCTTCCACCTTGCATGAAAATGGCATTCAGATCGGCGAAGCTAAGGATGCCGCATTGGCCCTCAAACCCTTGGCCGGTCAGTTTGCATCGCAGGTATTTGCCTTTGGCTTGTTTGTTGCCTCCATCTTTTCGGCAACCATTCTTCCACTGGCAACAGCCTTCTATGTCTGCGAAGCCTTCGGTTTTGAAGCCGGCATTGACAAGGATTGGGATGAAGCACCCGAATTCTACGTCCTTTACACCTCCATACTGGTCATCTCAGCTGCCATCATCCTGATACCCAACGCACCACTGATTCCCATTACCCTGGCGACCCAGGTGATCAACGGACTGCTGTTACCGGTGGTGCTGGTCTGCATGATCCTGCTGGTCAACAACAAGAAGATCATGGGTGAATACGTAAACAAACCACTCAACAACCTGGTGGGATGGTCCACCATCGTCGTGCTGGTCATCCTATCTACCATTTACCTCTTTCTTCCGGTGATCCGGATGCTTTAGAAGCGATCGGAACCGATTGCCTGTTCCGAAAACAGGAACCAATGGCCGCAGACCCGAAGTCTACGGCCATTGCTATGAAAGGTGGCGAAAGACGATATTCCTGGCGCGCAATTCAGGGATACAGGGGAATGCTTGCCTTCTTTGCCTGATTTTTAATTGAATGAATCCACCCTTTGAATGAATAATATCAATTTTATACTGAACACATTTTCTTACAGGAATTTCAAGATTTAGATTTGAACATCGTAATATGAAAAAACTCAGTAAGAAGATTAATCACTGTAAAATTCGGTTATCATGAAAAAAGCAAAAATCAAACTGTTCGGAATGTTGCTTCTTGGATTCATCGCATTCAGCTGTTCCAAGAGTACTACGGATTCCACCACACCCTCCGCGCTGAAGGATGCCCTTACCAGCGGAACGCAGAACCTCAATACAGCCGTTACGGCGATGGCTAACAGTCAGGCATTTCAACTGCTGGGTATTACCGACAACAACACGCTGAAATCCGGAACGGTATATACGGCCAACATCCCGTTGGACCTTATCAAAGGAAATTACAACTATACACCGTTGAAAACCGTCGCCAGCAGAAACTATGATTTGATCAAGTTTTTTGCCAAAACGGCCAACACCACCAAGATGGTAGTCAGTCTGCCCCTTGCCAAGATCAAGGACCCCAGAGCCTTGCGTGTCTATCAATCCGGAGACTCCACCCTGGCCAACAATTTCACCATTGCCGTCTCTGATTACCACAACAATTACAACAGCTATCACGACTATGATTATGTCAACATTGCCGATGTCACCATCGACAATGTAAATACCGGAACACTCAACATCAAATCGGTTGTCAATCCGACCACAGGAACCCAGTATGCCTCCAGCTTTGCCTTCAGCAACGGTTATACCGGACAATATGCCTACGCATCAGGCGATACCACGGTATCCAGCTTTACCATCCTGAAATCTGGTGTTGCTCTTTACAAGGAAGAGCTGAAAACGATCAAAAGCGATACCGCACGTTTCGGAAGGGAACACCAATACACGCTGACCATTGGTGATGTCAAACTGGTTCGGAAGGCCAAGGATGTCAATGAAGTCTATCTGAAAGGGGTGCTTCAAACCAAGGCAAAAGTGACCATGGTCGATAAATCCTCCTCAACCGAACCTTCTGTCTGCCACGACCGGGAGATCCAGATCACCTTCGATGATGGAACGACCGCAACGCTTTCAACTTTGATCAGCAGTTCCATCACAGACATCACATCCCTGTTCAATTCCCTACACAATGTCTATTTCGCAGCCTATGTGGTCGACTGGCTGGGCTACGACATCTATTACAAAAGATAACCCACAAGCCATTTCATTCTCTGTAGAATCCTTGTCTTCCGTGTGGTATCCCAACGGGGATGCCCACGGAAGATCTCTTCAACAAAATTGCCCTAACCGGCAGATTGACCCGACTGACAACCGACCTCCCGACAGACTTCCCACACCAACACCCCCAACATGAAATGCCGATTGTACCTGCCTTTCCTGTTCCCATCGTTGCTATGCGTTTTTTTTCTTGCCTGCTCCAGGGACAAGGAACTTTCCCAGACAAGCGACACGAATGCAACCACATCGCTCGATGAGAGTTTTGTGACCAACACGCGGGACACTACCTTCTCCAATGCCGTGGTTATCAAATATTCAGGAACGACGGCCACCGTAACCAATCCCTTTGCAAGCAGTGGCGTGACCGTCACAGTAAACAACGGTGATGTGGAGGTCAAAGCGACCACCACAACTACCGAGGTCAATTATGTCATCTTCGGCAAGTCAGGGAACGGAAGTTTCAAACTTTACAGTGACTACAAGTTCGGGATGGTACTCAACGGTGTCTATCTCATCCATAACAACGGACCAGCCATCAACATTCAGTCCAGCAAGAAGGTCTCCGTCAATGTGGTCGGCGGCACAAGCAACCGCCTGGTGGATGCCACGACCTATGCCACCAGCAGTGAGGACCAGAAGGGTACCTTTTTCAGTGAAGGACAACTGGCCTTTTCAGGCAAGGGATCACTTGAGGTGACCGCCAACAACAAACATGGAATCTGCAGCGATGGCTACATTGCCATCACGGAGGGGAACATCACCGTCACCAAGGCTGCCAGCGATGGTTTGCATGCCAATGACTATTTCCGGATGGATGGAGGAACCGTAAATGTTACCAGTTCCGGCGATGGCATCGAATGTGAAAAGGGTTATGCTGTCGTTAACGGGGGATCGCTGACCATCAATTGTGTCGACGATGGACTTACCACCAGTTACTCAGGAACCGATGCAACCGTTACACCTTATCTGAAAATTACGGGGGGAACCCTCAACATCACGACGACAGGAGATCAGGGCAATGCCCTCAAAAGTGCCGATTATACCACCATCGCCTCAAGTGGAACACTCACGCTGAAAGTAAGCGGCAAAGGATCCAAAGGGATCAAAACCGGAGGAAATTGCACCCTCTCGAATGGAACACTCAACATCACCACCACCGGAAATGCCTTTTATGATACAACAGACAAGGATGTCAAGACTCCGGCTGGGATCAATTGCAACAAAATCCTCTCCATCTCCCAGGGCAACCTCACCATCAACAGCAGTGGCACCGGCGGAAAAGGGATCTCGGTCGACAAAAACGCAACCATCGATGGAGGTACGATTCAAATCACCACCACGGGTGGCAAGTTTACCTACGGCACGACCACCAGTGAGGCCAAAGCTTTCAAATGTGACAGCGCACTGGTAATCAATTCTGGTACCCTCAACATTTCATCTGCCGACGACGGACTGAAATCAGAAAAATCGGTCACGGTCAATGGGGGTACAATAAACATTTCAAACGCCTACGAAGGCATTGAGGCCCCCTACATCAACCTGAACAAAGGGACCATCACCATCAACGCATCGGACGACAGTGTCAATGCCACCAAAGGCAATGGAGGAGAAAGCAACGATGGCAGTTTGCTGACATTCGGCGGAGCCACCGTTTATCTCAACTCGACAGGAGGCGACAGTGTGGACAGCAATGGCAGCGTTGCCATGACCGGGGGAACAGTGGTGGCTCAGGGACCTCAATCGGCTCCAGAGGTAGCATTGGATTACAACGGCACCTTCAACATTACCGGAGGCATTTTCATCGCTTCTGGACCTAACTCCGGCAACATGATACAAGCTGTTTCCACCTCCTCCGGACAATATTGCGTCCTGGCCAAGAGCTCTTCCAACCTTCAGGCAGGCACCCTGCTGAGCATCCAAAGCAGCGATGGCTCGAACCTTTTGACCTATGCACCGGTCAGGAACACCTATTATTTCGTCTTCTCCTCCCCTTCTCTGGTTAGCGGGGCTACCTACAAAATCTACACCGGCGGAAGTTACACCGGTGGCAGCAACACCAACGGATTCTATTCCGGTGGCACCTACAATGCAGGCACCCAAAAGAGTTCCTTTACGATCGCCTCAAAGGTGAGCAACATCACTTTCTGATGAAATCATGCTTCCCTGTTCAAGCGTCGAAACAGACCGAATGACCCGTTAGATTGAAGAATAGTTTTTCGTAGTGTTCAGTTAGTTTTCATCTCCCGCAGCAGACCAAACGGTCGCTGCGGGAGTATGTTTTATTTATGGGTCCCGTTTTTCAAAATCGGATTGGTACGCCAGGTGGCTTTGGGTCCAAACCGGGTCTGATAGTTCCGGGCATTGAGTTTTTCCTGAGATGGATATTGATAAATCAGCCGGTTCGTTCCCAAAAATAGGATGGAAGAAAGCACAAAAGCACCGACGGCCCTGATCCAGAATTTTTGATACGTTTTCTTTGTCTGATCCAGCTCCGCAATGGCAAATACCTCTTTTTCAGCAGGAAGCAGCAGCACAAGAACAGTCGAAATCATCGCATTGACCATGATCACCCATTCCGTCAGCAAACGGGAGGGGCCCCAGCCTGTCAGTGCTCTTTCAAAATTGGCGATGACCATGATCCACATCAGCAGCAGAAAGATCAGCTGACCTTTGGCCAAAGCGCTCTTCGGAAGGAGTGGAATCGGGTTTTTGTAATGTCGCCTGACAATCAGGATGCAGGCAATCGTCAGTAAGGCCCAGGTCAGGTTAAACCATCCAGACGGTGTCGTCTTCAGAAAATCGATCCCGGGCAATCGTCCGATATAGGGTGCATCCCACTGAGCCGGAACATTTTCGGTGGTTCCATCGGCATGTTTCACCACTTCTGTCCAGATCTTCTGATCCAGTTGGCTACTCCACACATCCACATTTTTAAACACATTGTAATAGGTCAACCCCAGCAGAATGGCCAGGACGGCTACGGCTCTTGTCCACCTTCCGGCTTTCCAATCGGTCTGTGTCTTGTCGACCGGATCTTCCAGTCTAATCCGGGTCGCCAGATAACCCAGGGCAATGGCGATGGCTACACCATTCACAAAACCATAGCTTTGTTCGAGGAAACTGTGCCAGTTTTGTCCCTGCCACCTC
>JAJTBP010000199.1 GCA_021286825.1 Marinilabiliales bacterium
TTCGCGGGTACTGATGATAGATTGAGCGTTACATTGAGGTTCCTTCCCATTTGGGGTTTAGCCGCAGCGCGGCGAAATACCGCCGCTGGTGCCAATTTGCAATGGACACCCTTATGTCGTCGATTTTCAATCCACTTTTCGACTGCAATCCATTGCATTGATTATCGTTTAGGCATTTAGCATGCGGATCGCAGATCCACAGTTAACGGGGTATCGATTACAAATCGACACCAGCTTCTGAACATTTTGCTGGCATGGATCGCAAATCTGCTCCGGCGGGGATTATCATTCCACCACATCGCACACCGTTGCACCGGTGAGGAGGATCAGGTCTGCCGGTCGGAGCTTGACCTGTAAGCCGCGCACGCCGGCGCTGAGGTAGATCTGATCGAACAGCTCGCAGGTTTCGTGAAGGAAGATGGGGTAGGGTTTCTTCATCCCCAACGGTGAGCAGCCGCCACGGATGTAGCCGGTGAGGGGGAGCAACTCCTTCTGGTGAACCATGGCGCAGCTTTTATTGCCGGAGACCTTGGCCGCCTTCTTCAGGTCGACCTCCTCGTTGCCGGGAATGACACAGACAAAGATTCCGTTTTTGTCGCCACGCAACACCAGGGTCTTGAAGATCTGTTCCACCTCCTGGCCCAACTTCCGGGCAACCGCAACGGCACTCAGATCCTGCTCGTCCACCTCGTAGGGCGTCAGTTCATAGGCGATGTTGGCAGCGTCCAGCAACCGGACGGCATTGGTCTTTTTGATCTGCATGGGCTTCAGAAATCGTTGTCAGAATGGCCGGTAGGAGGAGCGGCAGGAGCCTCGCACTTTCCGCTGCCCCAACCGGTCGCTCCGTCCGATACTTGTTAATCGGCAATTCCGATCTGGGCAGTGGTGACGAATGACTCTCCCGGGTTCACCTCCACCGGAAAGTCGTAGGCATTGGTCGACTCGATGCAGACGAAACTTTTGTAGCCTTCATTTGGGAGATCACCGATGGTGGCACAGGCCTCTGCTCCCGGATTCCAGACGGTTGTCACCCGACTGCCACTTTTCCCTGCACGGATCCTTCTTGGGAATCCGCTGTCTTCCAGCACCACAGGTGTCTCGGTGTCCAGATAATGACGGGTCATCGCCTCACGGATCACCAGGATCTCCTCCTCCTGTCTGCCCTTTTCACCGGTTAGCTGGTTGAAGTATGTGACTCCCTGCAATCCGGTGATC
This sequence comes from Marinilabiliales bacterium, assembly GCA_021286825.1. Lineage (GTDB taxonomy): Bacteria > Bacteroidota > Bacteroidia > Bacteroidales > Prolixibacteraceae > CAINVV01. The sequence continues at coordinate 1,216 of JAJTBP010000199.1, forward strand.
GAGATCTTTTCGATGGCCGAGATGTGGTAGTAGGTGTGGAGGGCACAGGTGTAGCGAAAGGACTCAGCCGAAAGGTTGGTCACCCCGAGCGTGACCGTCAGCTCACTTCCCACCACGACGGTCAGCACCGCGCGGAAGTCGAACGGCCAGTAGCCTTTGGTCTCGTCGGAGGATCCGAGGCCCAGTCGTACCACCGTCTCTTCGGCATCGTTATCTTCGATCGACAGCACTTCCCAGTACATCAGCCGGGCGAAGCCATGCATCGGCTTTTGCGGATCGGTTTTGTGGGGACCAAACCAGGGAAAGCAGACCGGAATGCCGCCCCGAATGGGTTTCCCTACCTCGAAAAGGCTGTCGGGGCTCATCCAGAGCAGGTCCGCCCCGTTGCGGGGCTTGAAGCGGGTCACGTGGGCTCCGTAGAGACAAATGTCGGCTTCTGCGAACCGGTTGGAGATCGAGAGTCCGGTCAGGTTGCCTTTCATCGCCTTGAATTCGATTGCTCCCGGTTTCCCGAATTGTTTGTTGAGTGCTTCCATATTTTTCATGACACAAGGGTTGATTCGTTGATTCCCGAAAGGTAGCAAACCTTTTAGGGAGATGAAAGGGAAAACCGGAGGATCTGAAATTTCCTGTTTCATTCTTGGTTGGAAGGGCGTCGGGAGCGGCAAAGTCGCCCACCGATCCGCCAATGGCATATTCCGGATTTTCCAAAGATTTTTGCCAAAAAGGAGTACCCATGGCTCGATTTTTCGTATCACCTGTAGACATTGAATGAAGGGATTATGGAACTGTTGGAATTGGTCCGGTCCAATCTGGGCAAGCCTTATGAGGATCTTGAATTTTTGCTGAATTGTTTTGGGGAGGTGTTGGCAGAATCCGGTGAAGCGGATCTGGCACAGGAGATTCCCTGGATTCATCCCGATCACGACCGTGCGGAAAGCGCCTTAACCAAAAAACATCTGCAGCTTTATGCCACCTGCTTCCAGTTGCTGAACATCGTCGAGGTCAATGGAGCGGTCCAAAACCGCAGGTTGCGCGAGGATCTGCAATCGCCCAACGATATCAACGGATTGTGGTCGCACAATCTCCAGTTGTTGAAGGAGAAGGGCTACGACGGATCGCAGATTGCGAAAGTCCTGCCGGAGATCGAGGTTGAGCCGGTGCTGACGGCGCACCCGACGGAGGCGAAGCGAACCATCATGCTGGAACACTTGCGCAACCTTTACCTCCTGGTGGTCAAGCGGGAAAACAAGATGTACACCCGCAACGAGCAGGCGGCAATCCGGCAGGAGATCAAGATGGCCATCCACCGCATCTGGCGGATCTCGGATGTCTACACCGAAAAGCCGGACGTCCGGACCGAGCTGGAAAACATCCTCCATTATTTCACCCATGTCTTTCCGGAGGTCATCGTGTTGCATGACCGGCGGCTTATCCAGGCCTGGCAGAAGAATGGGCTGGATCCCCTGGTGATCCGGGATGTGCGTCGATTCCCCAGGATCACCTTCGGCAACTGGGTGGGAGGGGACCGGGACGGTCACCCGCTGGTTACGGCACAGATCACCCGGGAAACGTTGATGAAGCTGCGGCAGCATGCCTTTCTGGTGATCCGGCAGCTCTTGCAGGGATTGCAGGTCAACCTCAGTTTTCATGCACGGATCGATGAACTTTGTCCCGACTTCCGTTCCCGTTATGCCGCCCTCCTGAACGAGCGCAGCGAAGCAGACGGGCTATTCAAGGTGACCTATCCCAACGAAGCACTCAAGCAGTTCCTCGAATTCCTGTTGTTCAAAATCCCTGCCTCCGAAGCGGAAAATCCCATGAATTACCGGTATCCCCGGCAGCTGACCGAGGATCTGGAATGCCTTGCCGCGGCCCTTGTCGAGCACCATGCGGCGGAGATTGCCTACGCCGATGTCCACGAAGCGATCCGCGTCGTTCGCACCTTCGGCTTTCACCTCGCCCGTCTGGATGTGCGCCAGAACAGCCGTTTCCATGAGCTGGCCCTCTCGCAGATCCTGCAGGCTGCCCGTCTGGATGGGGCGGCCTTCCTGGCGATGAACGAATCCGAACGGCTGACCTTTGTCCAAACAGAGTTGACCTCGACCCGTCCCTTTGTCCACCCCAATGTCCCGTTGGACCTCGAGGCCCGCGCGACGATGGATTCCTACAAGGTGTTGGGGGACCACATCCGGCAGTACGGAACCGAAGCCTTGGGTTCCCTGATTGTCAGCATGACCCGGAGTGTCTCCGATCTGCTGGTCGTCTACCTCTTGCAAAGGGAGGCGGGATTGCTCACCGGCACGCCGTCCGGACTGGCCTCGCTGTTGCCCGTCGTTCCCCTTTTCGAGACCATCGATGACCTGAAGCGATCCCCGCTCATCCTCGATGCCTTTTTGTCCCATCCGGTGACCGTCAACAGTCTGCAGTTGCAGCAGCAACAGTCAGGCTCAGCGCAGCCGGTGCAGCAGGTGATGATCGGCTACAGCGACAGCAACAAGGACGGCGGGATATTGGCCAGTCAGTGGTATCTCTACGAAGCCCAGACACAGCTGATCCGGACAGGCAAGAAACATGGGGTGCGGATCCGTTTCTTTCACGGAAAGGGCGGTTCCATCAGCAGGGGAGCCGGTCCTACCCATTGGTTCCTGCGTGCCTTGCCGCCCCATTCGGTGAGTGGAGCGATCCGGTTCACCGAACAGGGGGAGACCATCGAACGAAAATATGCCAACAAGATCAACGCCGTTTACAACCTCGAGTTGGTCACTTCCGGAGCCCTGACGGTGACGATGATGCAACAGGATCAGTCGGATGAGGAGTATGCCTATGCCCCGGAACTGCTGTTTCTGGCCTCCAAAAGCAAGGAGGTGTACGAGGCGCTCACCCTGCGACCCGGTTTCATCCGATTTTACCAGAAAGCCACCCCCATCGACGCCATCGAACAGAGCAAGATCGGTAGTCGGCCCGCGCGACGCACCGGCACCCGGACGCTGAAGGACCTTCGGGCGATCCCCTGGGTCTTCAGCTGGAGCCAATGCCGGTTCAACATCACCGGTTGGTATGGCGTGGGCAGCTCCCTGGAGTCGATGCGAACCCAGGATCCCGCTAAATTTGAGCGGTTTCGGCTGGGGGTCAAGTCCGACCCCTTCATCCGCTATCTGCTCACCAATGTCGATTCAAGTCTGGCATCGTCAGATGAGGAGATATTCAGGCAATATGCCCGGTTGGCTGCCGATGAGCCGGATCACCGGGAGATTCTGGATCTCTTGCTGCAGGAGTTTGCCCTGACGAGAAGGCTCATCGACCAGGTACTGGGCCGACCCATCTCGGAACGTAGAAAGAATCACCATTATTCCACCCTGCTGCGGGCCCATGCGTTGAGGCCACTTCACCAACATCAGGTGCATTTGTTGGAACAGTGGCGGATGTGCCAGCAGGAGGAGCCGTGTCCGGAGGCCGATTCCATCCTCTTCGAACTGCTGCAATGCATCAATGCCATTGCCGGTGCCATCGGCTATACCGGATAGGAGCGGCAACTGTTGGGCAGCGATCCCCCGTTGTTCTTTTTCTGACAGAAAGAAAACTTACCCAAAATGGAGCGGGGACGGGAAAGATATCAGGGAATTGCTATCTTCGTTTAACAATAAATGTCTGATTCAAACCGGGTTTGTGGTCTTTTTTATATCGGGGGATCGCAGCCGGAACTTGTCTTCTTCTGGCGAGCCAATCTGCGGATGCGAGGTTTTTTCGGGTGGCAGAGGCAAGGAGGGGAGCCCCGGATCGGATAGATGACATCAAACAGAAAACCATGAAAACCTTTACCAGCGATCTTTCGAAGCAGGATTTTCCCCTGTCGGAGCGGGTCTCGGCACAGACCATCCGTCATTCCGTTTTGGAACTGATTCAAAAGGACCATCCCCAATTCACCCACGAGAGCTGTCTTGCCCTGAGTGAGCTGAACCAGTACCGGGAGCGGGCCCTGACCGATTATCTCTCCCGTGAGATGGGTGAACTGACCGATCTCGAGAAGATGGTGATGCGGTCGGTGACCAAAAACAGCACGCTGACCGACAAACTGGATGGCACGGACGACCAGACCTTTACCTTTGGACAGCGGGTAGCCGATAAGGTAGCCGCCTTCGGGGGCAGCTGGACTTTCATCATCTCCTTCGGCGTCTTCCTGTTTATCTGGATCACGCTGAATGTTTACTGGTTGGCCAACAAGGGGTTTGACCCTTATCCCTTCATCTTGCTGAACCTGATTCTCTCCTGTATAGCCGCCATGCAGGCACCGGTCATCATGATGAGCCAGAACCGGCAGGAAGAAAAAGACCGCGATCGTGCCCGGAAGGATTACATGATCAACCTCAAATCGGAGCTGGAGATCCGAACCTTGCACGAAAAGATCGACCATTTCATCATGCACCAGCAGCAAGAGCTTCTGGAGATTCAGAAGGTTCAGATCGAGATGATGAACGAGATTCTCCAGCAGATCGGGCAGCAGGGAGCGAAAGATCTTTAGGCACCTCCTCCTTGCCAGAACCTTCCATCCTGACTCGTCCTGTCTCCGGTCTCCGGTTTCCTGTCTCCGGTCCTCTGTTTCCTTTTTCCTTCCTCTTTTCCAATTGGAAGAGCGCAATGCAAACATTATCTCCCTATTTTTGGGGCAAACCAAAATAGAAAACGATGATCAGCTTTGATACCCCTTATCGCGTCTGTTATGGCGACACCGACCGGATGGGGATTGTCTACTATGGCAACTATCCGCGGTTGTATGAGATTGGTCGGACCGACATGATCCGCAACATCTGGAAATCCTACCGTGCAGTGGAAGAGAGTGGTATTCTGTTGCCCGTCAGGCAGATGCATTCCATTTACCACAAGCCGGCGCAATACGATGAGCTGTTGACGCTGCGCACCATCATCCGCGAAATTCCGAAGGTGAAGTTCCGGTTGATTTCAGAGATCTACAACGAACAGATGGAGCTGATCAACGAAGGAGAGGTGACCCTTGGCTTCTGGGATGCCCGCACCAACCGTCCCTGCCGTGCCCCTAAAGAGTTCACCGACCTTCTGGAAGCTAGCGGCAAATTTCTTTGAATAGGACCATCCAATTGGGAAGCCGCTGGTGCTGCTGGTGCCAATATGTAATGGACACCACTAGGTCGTGGATTTTCAATCCAATTTACGACAGCAATCCATTGTATCGATTATCGTTTTGGTATTTGGCAAGCGGATCGCAGATCCA
>JAJTBP010000200.1 GCA_021286825.1 Marinilabiliales bacterium
GCAGCCTCCTGATAGTAGTTCTTGGCAAAATAATATTCGGCAATGTTGCGCAACAACAGGAAGTCTTCCAAAAGTAGCTTTCTGAAAATTTGCTTGTTGTGAAAGTCAAACGACCAGGCGAATGGGTCCTCAAAACCCTCCCGTTGCGGGTGAAGTTTGAAAAACCTGTAAAGGTCACGGATGTATTGACCCGAAACAGCTTCGGCTTTTTTATCCTTGGCGAAGATTTCCTCCTCCTCTTCCGATTCCAACAATTGGTTAAACTGATCGGTCATCGAATCAAACATCACCTTCTTGTATTCCGCCGGAATGGTTTGCATGCTGAAACAAAAGGAATACTTGTCGGAGTTGCACAAGACCGGCGTCTTCATCATCAGATCAAAAATCTTGAAATTGTCCTCAAGTTCCTCCTCCGGAACCGTGCCTGCCAGTTGTGGATGGGTGGAAAAGTAAGGAACAAACCAATTCCCCAACTCGCTGAAGAAGGGGAAACTCTTCAGGCTTGAAAAGGAGGTCATGAAAATATCAGCCCCCTTCATCTGCATCTCGTTCAATTCCTCGATCTTATCCATGAACCCGGGTGCTTCCTTCAGGATGTCCTGCCAATCCGGATTCTTGTCCTCGGTGTGAAAGTCTCCGAAGAGGGATTCCATGCTCAGCTTGTTGCGGAGATTCGGACTGAGTTTCATCATTTCAGGAATGATCTCTTCGGCCAGTTTCTTCTGGATTTTTTCTGTCTCCTTTGACCCGATCAGTTGCAGCAATACCTGCTCAAGATTTTTTCTGAACCGGTTCTCCTCGCCCAGCAAAACGAGCCGGGCAGCAATGGAAGGCATCAGGAAACTGCGTTCGTCATAGTGGTATAGGGCCAGCAAAAGACCCGTAAGGGCCCGCTGATTGATCTCTTCCTGCGGCAGATCATAGGCGTTGAAAAGCAGCACGATCTTTTGTTCGTCGAAATAGGAGAGCAGACTCAACGTTACCGCTGTGACAAGAAAGGCCTTCTCATGATCGGGAACATGGGGATGACTCATAAAATTGCCGAGTGCCGATAACTCGTCTGCCGACAACTTGTTTCTGAACCAATAATGGTAGAATAGATTCAGCAGCTTTTGAAAATGACGGTTGGCATCGGGTTCGTTGCCTTTGAAAACAGGTGTAGATTCGACGAGCGATTTTAGTTCATTCCCAAGATGAAAGGACTCAAGGGCGGCAAAGCTCTCATGGATGTTGTCCGGTGCAATCCTGACGATGCCCCGTTTCTTTTGATATTCGAGTGAGCCGGAATATTTCATCATCAGATCATCTGTACAGCTATCTGCCAACTCAAAGGCCGAGAGCAGGATGTGCTGATAGATCTTCTGCCGCTCCGGATCATTGATTCCCTCAACCGTGTATTGCAGCATGAAACGGTAATTCTGTTCCAGATTGGAGAGCTGATCCTGTAGTTCTCCCAATCCATTGGCCAATATCAGTTTTTCCAGCTTGTCGAAAGCCGGTTTTAGCTTCCTTTCCGAGAGAAGGCTGCAGATGGTCCTGTGAAGTATTTTTATTTCAGATTCGTTCATAGATAACCGGCACTTTTGACCGGGAGCATTCAAAACTACCGATAAAAAAAGAGAGTTCAAAATAGCCCTCCGGCAACCGGGGAAATGGTCTTTCCCAAAGGATGGAAGGATCCCGGATAGGAAAGATTGACAGAGTGTATCCTGTTGATTGTCAGACTAGAAATAGCGCGCAGCATAACGGCGATTCCGGTGGCCGTTCACAAATTCATAGGTGATGGTGAATTCATGCGTCCCGGAATTGACCATCCGGTCATGAAAGGTGGTCAGATCCAACGAATAGCCAAAGCGCAACTGAGAGTTGACGTTAAACTGGAAGGAGAGGCCATAGGAATTTTGAAGCCGGTAGGTTACACCAAACCAAACCTTGTCATAAAAAAGGAGGTTGCCTGCAAAATCGACATAAGAGGGGGTTTGTTCACTCCACCGGTACAGAAAAGTGGGTTTGAACTTGAGGTAATCGGAGAGGAAGAAGACATACCCGCCCATCCCGTAAAAATGGAGAATCTCCCGGTAAACCTTCTTGTCCGAATCATCCACAATGCTGTTTTTGAATAGTTTAGGCATGGAGACCCCCAAAAAGAAGATGTCGCTGTGCCACAATACACCCACCCCAACATTGGGCAGCAAACGGAAATCGACATTTTGGGCAAAGGAAGGGTCCAGGGGATCGCTGAGCTGGAGATCCGTGAACCGGGCGTGGTAGGTGTTGACCCCGGCCTTGATTCCCAAGGCCAGGTAGGTGCGTGGCCTGAGCTGCAACCGATAGGCATAGTCGGCATAAATCCCATTTTGAAGGATTGGTCCCCATTTGTCATTGACGATCGAGAGTCCCAAGCCTACGTTGAAGGACCTTACCGGCAGATGGGCGGTAAAGGTATTGGAGTTCGGAGCCCCTTCCCAACCCACCCACTGAGCCCTGGAAAGGGCAGAAACCGAGAGAACTCCGGATATGCCGGCATAGGCTGGCTGGATCGTGAGTAAGTTGGTAAGATATTGGGTGTAGATGGGATCTTGCTGCGATTTTACCCTTCGGGGGATCGCTGTCAGCAATATTGTGATTACGCCAGCCAGCACGACTGACCGATGCAAAAAATTCATTTTCATTGTGCAAAAGGTTAAGGGAATCCTTTTTACTTCAAAACTTTGGCCTCACCCATTTGACGGATCGCCTGAAAAGGGTATCGGATTTTCAGGAGACCAGAACAAAGGGCTATGAATCATCTGCTCATTATCAAGGATCTGCAATCCGGGCATACAATAGACAAACCCGATGGATGCTCTCCGTTCCGTGCTGAGACGGATGATGCTTTTCGCCGCTTGAATATAGGGAATTCCTGCGAGAAGAACGAATCCGAAGCCGCCGATTTGGAATTACTGTTATCTTCGTAGAAATTTTAATGCATTCAAGATGTTTTCAGGTATTGTGGAGGGAATGGGAACCGTCATTTCCCTCGAAAAAGAGAAAGAAAATGTTCATCTGACACTCGAATGCGGGTTTGCCGATGAACTGAAGATCGATCAGAGCCTCTCCCACAACGGAGTCTGTCTCACAGTGGTCAAAAAAGAGGGAAACCAATACACAGTTACTGCCGTGAAGGAGACCTTGCTGAAGTCCAATCTGGGCTTGCTGAAGGTGGGTGACAAAGTAAACCTCGAGCGAAGCATGCGTCTGGATGGTCGTTTGGATGGCCACATCGTGCAGGGTCATGTGGATCAGACAGCCCTTTGCACCGAGGTGAAGGAGGCAGATGGCAGCTGGTATTTTACCTTCGGTTATCCCTTTGATGCAGAAAAGGCAAAGCAAGGTTACCTGACCGTTGAAAAGGGTTCGGTGACGGTAAATGGTGTAAGTCTGACAGTGGTTAACTCGGCGTCCGATTCGTTTCAGGTGGCCATCATTCCCTATACATTCGAACATACCAACTTTCACACTTTTGTGAAGGGAAGTGTGGTAAACCTTGAGTTTGACATTCTTGGTAAATACTTGAGCAGGTTGGCTGCCTTCCGATAGTATTTTCTCTCCGGACAGACCTGACATCCGATCCTTTTCAACAATTGGGTGAAAGCAGGGTTCCGGATGAAGTCCCTATTTTCCATACATCCAAATTGCAACATGATGAAAATTTTGACTATTCGTATGCCATGGCTTCTTTTGTCGGGTTGTCTGGCCTTTACTCAATCATTTGGCAAAGAGACTCCTGAGGCCAAGGCTGCCAGGATCCACCAGGAAACATTTACCATCGATACCCATTCAGATGCTCCCCTGAATCTGCTCCGGGATGGTTTCGACGCGGGTGTGCGTCATGACATGGCGAGCTCCGGAACCAAGGTCGACTTTCCCAGGATGAAGGAGGGAGGGTTGGATGCCCAGTTCTTTGCCGTCTTTCTTTCCCAGGGCTCCAGAACTCCTGAGGGGGATGCTGCGGCTAAGAAAAAGGCGTTGGAGATTCTGGAAGCCATTCGCGTCAATGTTGCCGCGAATAGTACCCAGGCAGCCATTGCCCGCACTCCGGAGGATGGTTACCGGTTGAAGAAAGAGGGAAAAAGGGCCATATACCTTGGGCTTGAGAATGGTTATGCACTGGCCAACGATCTCACCATGGTGAAGCAATATTATGACATGGGAATTCGGTACATTACCCTGTGCCACACCTCCAACAACGACATCTGCGACTCTTCGACCGACAAGAAGCGGGGAGAAGAGCACCACGGCCTTTCTGCTTTTGGAAAGCAGGTAGTGGCCGAGATGAACAAAATCGGCATGATGATCGATGTCTCCCATATCTCGGATGCCTCTTTCCGGGATGTCATTCAGCTGAGTAAAACGCCTGTGATTGCCAGTCATTCTGATGCCCGGGCCATTTGCGATCATCCCAGGAACCTGACGGATGAAGAGTTGAAGATGCTGGCCAAAAATGGGGGAGTCATTCAGGTTTGTTTCCTGTCGGATTATGTAAAAAAGGGAGATCCCAATCCCAAACGTGACTCTGCACTGGCCGTTGTGCGGAAGAAGTACAATGATTTCCAGGATCTCAACGATGAGCAATCCAAGGCTGCCTACAAGGAATATCGGGAGGTAGGAAAGAAATACCCTAACAAGTTGGCTACCGTCCAGGACATGGTGGATCACATCGACCACATCGTCAAAACGATCGGCATTGATTACGTGGGCATTGGAACCGATTTTGATGGCGGAGGTGACTTGTCAGGATGCCGCGATGTAAGCATGATGGGCAATGTAACCCTCGAATTGGTGAAAAGAGGTTATACTGCAAAAGAGATTGCCAAAATCTGGGGTGGAAATTTCATGCGCGTCTTTCGGGAGGTGCAAAAATATGCCGGGAAGTAGTCAGTGCTTGTCCTCCTTGAGCCAATAACCCCCTTCGGGATCCACGGATAGCAATTTGATCATCGACTGTTCAGCCTCTTTTCTTGTCTGAAAACTTTCGACGGTGACGCGGAAAAATCCGCCACCCATGCGAGATACCAAGGGGTGGTATCCCAGTCTGGAAAGGCTGTCAGCCATTTTATCGGCATTCTCTTTTACCTTGAAACATCCGCCTACAACGTGGAATTTACCCGTTGAGGCTACTTTGTCCGGGATCGATGGTTTTTCCTCTGATGCCTTGACCAGGACCTTTTGCTCTTCCTCCTTGGGATGAACAGGAGGATTGGCAGCCTCCTTCATTAGGGTCTCCTCGATCTTTTTCTCACTTTTTTGTACCGGAGCAACACTGTCAGAAACGGTGGGCTTTGTATGGTTTACCGCTGTATCAAGGGTTGAGGGCTTATGCGCAGCCTGCGAATCCGCAGCAGCAACCACGGGTTTTGAAACCGGTGGAACGACGCTGGAGGTCTCTTTGGTTATGTATTTGGGAATAAGATAAAAGGCTGCAAGAACCGGCAACGCAAGCAAGGCATATTTCCAGAAGGAACGGCTTTTTTCCTGAGGTTCGTCGGTGGATTCGCCAGCCGTGATGGTTGTGGAAACGGAACTTTTGCCTGCCAGGGGTGGGAAGTGAAAGGAGTCCATTCCAAAGGATTCCGTTTGAAAACCTGCCCCCGACTCCGGTTCGAATACCAGATTGTTTTGTGTGTCGAAACGAAGGGAGCCGATCTGTTCAAAAACAACCGTCTCACCCTGACGGAGCCGGTACTGGATTTCGGAAACATATTCCGAGACGATCTCTCGGGCTTCGAGATAGCCCACTCCCTCTTTCTCTCCGACGTAATTTACGAGCAGTCCATCATTCTTCTTTAGCTTTTGGCTGAAAACGATCTCTTTGGCGGGAGGCGAGAAATTGTCCTGCAACTCATCATATCCCGACGGCTGATAATTGGCGATGAATCCTCCCAGGTCGGGGATGATCACGCAATCATTGGTTTTCAACAACTCAGGCAGATAGGCAGACAGATTCATGGCAGACAAATTGGAATTCAAAGATAAAAATAAATCTCAGAAATAGTTGCCCGGATCGGGGAGGGCGGTTCCATGAACCCAATGAAATGATTAGTTTTACCATCTAAACCGATGGCATTTGCCTTCCAAGTTATGATAAACCGGCAGGTTTCACCCGCGTAGGGGCATGCCCGATCAAACAATACTTGTCTCCGGCATTCGCTCGGGAGACTAAACATTTTGGATAGAGATATGAATAAAAAAGTACTGGTTACCGGAGGTACGGGATACATTGGTTCCCATACCGCTGTTGAACTTCAGAATGCTGGCTTTGAGGTGGTCATCATCGATGATCTCAGCAACTCCACCGCAGGTGTAGTGGATCAGATCACCGCCATTACCGGAATCAAACCTGATTTTCATTGCTTCAACATGCAGGATGAAGCCTTGATGGAAGCGTTTTTC
>JAJTBP010000201.1 GCA_021286825.1 Marinilabiliales bacterium
GATCCAACCGATTTTTAAAAGATCACCCGAAAGAAAATAGAGGAATACAGTGAACATCCCAATGGGCACCAATCCAGCAACACGGTTGACCAACATCGCACCAATGTTCTTCTTGACGCCGTTTTGACGATACTTGTTTACCAGAAAAACTTTCACGCCATCCCCCCCAATGCCTCCAGGGAGAAATAGGTTGTAAAACATGCCAAGCCAGAAAAGCTTCAGATTGAGTTGCGGTGAAATATGAGCCCCAATGCTTCGAAAAGACAAATTCTGTCTGAAAGCAGAAAAAACAGAGAAAATGACCACAAAGAGAAAACTCAGCAGCAAATATCCGAAGTTGGCTGTAGAAAATACCGTGACTACCTCTTTGAGTGATATTTTAGAAACGACCCACCAGATGGCTGCTATGGAGAAAAGCAGTTTAAGAAGATTGATCAGAAGCTTTTTTTCATTTTTCACCATCCGTAGCTATTATAATTGAAAGCAAAAATAGATTTTCTTAGATACGGATGAAAATTTTACGCTTGTAGAGAAAATAACAGATGTACCACAAGGAGAACCAAACAAGTAAGGAGGTCACAATCCCGACCGCAAGTTCACCACCCCAGTTGAAAAATACGGGTACAAACGGTTTAAATATCTTGGCAATCAGTTCGTTGCCACCAATGTGTGCAAACAGATAGATAAACAAGGGATTCATTCCTACAACAGCAAAAAATAAAGTTCCTTTTCTGAATTTGCGTACATCAATGATCCAATAGGCAATGGCCAGAGCGATGAATGCCCAGCCACCACTTGCGAAAATAAACGAAGTCGTACAGATTCGTTTGATAATCGGGATCCATGGATCCATCGAAAACCCAATCGCAAGGCCCAAAATACCTGCGATCAGTAAGATTTTGATTTTTTTCGCAGGTGTCCAGTCATTCATCAGTATCATCCCGGCAATGACACCCCAAATGGTGTGGGCAGAGGTAGCAATCCAATTGATGGCAACCCAATGTCCGCCGTTCAATTGACCCAAGAGATAGAGATCTACCCAGCTGCCAAAATTGTGATCTGGAACAAAGGGTTGATTGAACCCTTCAACCGGCCAGAGCTGAAACAGCAGAAAGGAGAGGAGCATCATCAGGAATGAGGCCAACAACTGCCATTTCACGGCTTTCCGCATCAAAAGAAAAGCCAGTAGATAGGTAAATGCGAGTTGAACCAAAACATTGGTGAGCCGAAACTCAATTCTTCCAGGAGCTATGCAATAGAGAGCCCAACCCAAAAAGAGCAACAGGCCTGACCGCTTCAAGGTGTGTTTGAATGTCTCCGCCCAACTATCACCCCTGTTCCACCGGCGGGTAAAAGAAAAGGGCATGGCCACCCCTACAATGAACATAAAGAAGGGTTGAATCAGATCCCAAAATCGCAGTCCATTCCAGGGATGATGATGCAGCTGCGTACCAATCCAGGAGACAATAGTGCCACTAAAATATGGATTGGTCAGCTTGCCGAAGAGATCAGAAAACTCCCCGATCAGCAGAAACATGGTGATACCTCTGAAGAAATCAATGGAAAGTATCCTGTCATTTTGCGTAGTCAGTTGTGCCGAATTTGCCATACCGTTAATAGTTGAGAATTGAGATCTGTTTTGAGCCTATCAAATTTAAAATTTAATTTTATGTTTCAATTCCCTTTGCAGAAATAGATTCATTGACAAAATTCCAATTCCGGTTGAAATTTCTCGCAGGCAAATGGATAAAGTTTAACTTTGCGCAGTTTTAAAACAGAGGTAACACACGATGCTAATCCAGCCAAAAATCATGCGTATTCGATCACTCTTGCTAATCGTTTGGACAATGTTGTTGTTTTCGGGTTGTAAATCGACGAGTCAGGATGAAGTTGATGATCAGATTATTCAGAATTATCTGAAATTGAATAATCTGACTGCAACAAAAGACCCATCCGGACTCTATTATATCATGACAGTCACCGGGACTGGCACCAGTCCGACAGCAACGTCAACGGTGGAAGTAACCTACAAGGGATCGCTTGTCAATGGGACAGTGTTTGACCAGACGGCCAGCGGTAAGACTTTTACCTATGCACTGAGCGGTCTGATCAAAGGCTGGCAAATCGGCATACCGCTCATGAAAGAAGGAGGTAAGGCACTCTTCTTCATTCCTTCTGGTCTGGCATATGGCAAACAGGATTTGGGTGTAATTCCTGCCAACTCAGTCTTGATCTTTGAAATCGAACTGATTGATGTGAAGTAGACGATCCAGCGGGATCAGTCCTTGAAGAATTGAGACTTGTCGGCACCACAAATCGGGCAGCACCAATCATCCGGAAGATCCTGGAATCGGGTACCCGGATCGATGCCTGAAATGGGATCTCCTTTGTCGGTCTCGTAGGCATAATGACACAGACTGCATTGCCAGATCTCACTTTCGGATAACATTCCAGGAGAATTGGTTTCCAACAGGGACTTGTCAACATAGGTCGGGGCATTCTTGGGTGAGAAACCTTTCAACACATCCCGATAATATTGGTAGGTCAATGGTTTGATCTGATCATTCAGTACATCCGAGGCAATAACTTCTCCGATCATCAACAGATGACTTCCCAAATCAAGTGTCTCAACTGTTCGACACTCAAACCAAGCGATGGCCGAATCGGTGATGATGGGTGAACCAGTCTGGCCAATGAAGTAATTTACACCCCGGAATTTGTCAATTTCTCGCCCACTCCGGTATCCAAAATCCCCAATCAATCCGGTGGAGGCTCTTTCTCCCAAAACTGAAAATGCAAACGACCCACTCCTTTCGATAATGGATGTCGAGAAATTATCCTTGCTGCAACTGACGCCAAAACGGGCAGGAGAAGATGTGACCTGAAACACGGTATTGGCAACATATCCTACTTTTTGTTCGCCAAGTCGGGCAGTTACCAAATACAATCCATACGTGACCTTAAAATAAGAATCGGGCTTAATCATATCGAGGGAATTTCGTGAAGTAACTTTTTGGTTGTCTGTTCCTAAGTTACGATTTTTTTCACCGTTCGGTTCCATCCACCCCGGCCAATCCAGCAGGAATGCGACTTTTAGTGTTTTAAAACATATTCTTCAATCCATGATATTTTTTAACTTTGTTCGTTATCGTACACGGTGATACAATTCCAACTACTTAATCATTAAAAATTGTAATACAATGTCTGAAAGAAGAGATTTTATCAAGCAATCCACGCTGGGAGCTACTGCTTTAACATTGGGTGGACTCTCCTTAAATGCCAAGAGCTATGGCAGGGTAATCGGCGCTAACGACAAGGTAAGGGTAGGGGTGATCGGTTTGTCAGATCGTTTTCGGGGAGCATTGTTCCCCAGTTTTATGGACAATGCCAAAGCCCAGAATTTTGAGATCGTTGCTTTGTCTGATTTGTGGAACAAACGGCGTGAGACGGGTAAGGAATTCTTCAAAAAGAATGCTGGATGGGATGTTACGCTTTGCAGAAACAATGATGAACTGTATGAACAGAAAGACATTGATGCAGTGATCATCAGTACTGCTGATTTCCAGCATGCCCTTCATCTGGCCGAAGCAGCAGAACACAAAAAAGATGCCTATTGTGAAAAGCCATTCGCAGAATCAATGGCAGACGCCAAGTTGGCACTTGCTGCTTGTCATAAGAACAATACAGTTGTTCAGATTGGTTCCCAAAGGCGTAGTACCGACAACTACATCGCCGCCAATCAATATCTGAATTCCGGTAAATTCGGTGATATCGTGATGGGTGAAATGTGTTGGAATGTCAATCAGCCTGGTCGTTGGAGAAGGCCTGCTGAGGTTCAGTCCATCAGGGAAGAAGATACAGATTGGAAGCGTTTCCAGATGAACCGACCACAGGTTGCCTGGGATCCTAGAAAATATTTGGAATTCAGATTGTTCTGGCCCTATTCATCAGGCATTGCGGGTCAGTGGATGTGTCATCAGATTGATACGGTTCACTGGTTCACCGGACTGGCTCATCCACGCAGCGTAGCTGCCAATGGTGGAATTTATCAATGGAAGGATGGCAGGACCAATGCGGATACCCTCACGGCGGTCTTTGACTATGGGGATGACAAAAAAGGTTTTCAGGTGGTCTATACCTCAAGGTTCAGCAACAGTGCTGGCGGTACGAAGGAATTGTACTATTCCAATGCAGGCATGATGAACCTGGATACCAACATGGTCACTCCGGAAGGTGGTTTGAAGGAAAATGAAGCCAAACCAATGGGTCTTAAGGCGAATCTTCTGGAAAGCTTTGAATTGCCAAAGGTTGCCATGGCCACCAATGCCAATACCATGAAGGATCCTTCGACTTCTGCACATATGCTGAATTGGATGGAATGCGTAAGATCCCGGCAAAAGACACATGCACCGGTTGAAGCAGGCTATAGCCACGCTATTGCCACCATTATGGCCAATGCAGCTTTCAGGACAGGTTTAAGGGCTACTTTCGATGAGAAGCTTCAGGAGGTAGTTTGTGGCGGAAAGGTATTCCGGTATTAAAAGCCTCTGCATTCAGATAAAAAGGCCTCCGAAAAATCGGGGGCCTTTTTTTATCTACATCCAAAAGTGGATTCGATCAGCTTAAAAACCTTGGTATTTTCTTTCTGGTCAGCAAGTCCGGATTGTAGAAAGATCAGAAAGGTCTTCTCAGTGCAGTTGAAGCAATGAATTGTTCCCTGGATCTTAATCCCCTTGACAATCGATTCATAGTGCATGGCAAGTGTTTCCGATCCCCCGAAACGACTCTTTTCAGGCACCGTAAATTCAATTCCAGAGGTTTGGTACAACTCCTCACTTCGCATGTTTTGCTGCTGAATCAGAAGAGCCCTGGAGGGGTTCTCCAATGTGTTGAGGATGACGTAACTAAAAAATCCAGTACGTTTCTGTTTTCCGTTTTCTGCCGCAAAATAGTGTCCTTTCTCTGGCAAATCTTCATCTGAAATGATTCGCCAGTCGGCAGGAAGTGAGAAGAAAACGCCATTCTTCAGGTAGTTAAAGTCGGGATCCTTGGCTGTAGACTGTAAGGAACCCAAGAGAATCAAGCATGCGAAAAGAACCCTTGCTGAAACGACGGTACGTTTCAAAAGGGTTCTTTTCGGGAAGAAGGATGCGAAACCGCTCATTCTTCGGCTGCTTTGAAGTGTTCTTTGTTCTTGTCAATGATCAAACGATACCAGAAATCCGGATAAGCTGGATGCAAAGGCTGAGCAGGCAATATGCCATATTCATTGCGTTCAAATTTTCCATCCTTTTCCTTCATCACATTTCCATCTTTGTATTTGATGATCAGGTAATGTTCCAGATCTTTCCAATCTTTTACAGTGCCTTCAACCATATTGTTGGTATAGGCAGTAAGGGCTACGATGGCTTGCGCTTTTTCTCCTTTGTTCCAGAGAGCCAGTGCCTTCTGGTCATTCACCAGGATGGAACTCATAAACCCTTTTTCTTTGCTGGCCTGGAGTTTCTGAACATCCTTGATCATGTCGTTGTATCTGAGGTAGCAGAAATTGGTGACGGTATTGAATGTCCAGAAAGCCGATGTATCAGACCAGGTCAGGAAATCTCCATTGCCGACCTTGACAGAGGCAGGAATTTTGTTGATGCCGCAATAAACCGGCATGTAACAGGTAGAATAGGTATCATCTACGCCAAACCAAAGCACTCCACCAATGGGATCTGGCAGGTTGGGCCGGCATTGTGCCACAAATGAAAATCCGGTTTGTTGGGTTGAAATTGCCCTTTCATGACAGTAGTCAGCAGAGTCTACTTTCCAGGTCATCGGACGCCATCTGTACGGAAGTTCGAATGGTCCGGCACCGGGATCTTTTGTCATATCCAGAACCGTTCCTTCATAATGATCCCGCATCATGGAGAAGACATTCTCGAGGGTCAACGGAGCATCCGGCTTTACCCAAAGAGGAAATCTGTTGGTGGCGTAACCATGATTGTCGTATGAGATCTTACCCAATACATAATCATTGTATCGATCCATTCCTTTGCAGACTTTGTTGAAACCGGCCCAAACCCTTGCATCACAAAATCTTGCACCGCCAAATGCTACCGGAGCATAGGTGTCAGAGAAGCTGAATTCGCTGTCGGCACCTTTGAACCAGCCCTTGTCTCTGGCAAAAGTGATGACGTCAGCTGCATAAATGCACTCCTCTGGTTTGTTCAGCGGAAATTGTGTGATACGTGCTTGGTTGGCATGACCACAGATATATCCGTCAGGAATTCTTTGGGCGACCCATACGGCTCCTTTCTGACCATCTCCTTTGCCGATCATCTCTAAAATCCAGGCTTCACGCGTGTCAACTATAGAGAAGGATTCCCCACTGGAAGCATATCCGTATCTTTGAACCAGATCACCCATCACTG
>JAJTBP010000202.1 GCA_021286825.1 Marinilabiliales bacterium
TGGATCACGGCACCGGCTCCGAGGAAGAGCAATGCTTTGAACATGGCGTGGGTAAAGAGATGGAAATTGGAAGCCATGAAACCGAGACCCTCTTCGCCTCCGTAGCCCGAGACACCCAAGGCAAGCATCATGTATCCGATCTGTGACATGGTAGAGAAGGCCAGTACACGTTTGATGTCGGTTTGTGTTGTGGCAATCACCGCGGCAAAGAGGGAGGTGAATCCACCCACCCAGGCTACGATCTCCAATGCCGTCGGGCCTGACATGGCATAGACGGGGAATAATCTGGCCACCAGATAGACACCGGCGACCACCATCGTTGCCGCATGGATCAAGGCGGATACAGGGGTAGGACCTTCCATGGCATCCGGGAGCCAGATGTGCAACGGGAACATGGCCGATTTACCGGCACCCCCCATGAAGATGAAAATCAGCGCCCAGGTTATGACCGACAATCCCATGAAGGCAGCACCTCCTGTTGAGGCGATGGCCGGTCCGTGGGGATCGGTAAGTGTCTGGAAGTCAAAGGTGCCTGTATTGAAAGAGAGAATCAAGATACCAATGAGGAAACCGAGGTCGGCAAACCGGGTGACGATGAAGGCCTTTTTGGCAGCAGAGAAGGCACTCGGTTTTTCGTAATAATAGCCGATCAAAAGAAAGGATGATACCCCTACCAGTTCCCAGAAGATGTACATCTGGAAAAGATTGGTAGCCAGAACCAGTCCAAGCATGGAGAAACTGAAGAGGGAAAGAAAGGCGTAGAAACGGGCGAATCCCTTTTCTCCTTCCATGTAACCCAAACTGTAAAGATGAACCATGAAAGAGACTGTGGTGATGACGACCAGCATCATGACCGAAATCGGATCGATGAGGATACCGAGGTTGATGGTCAGCTTCTCTGTCAGGTGCAACCAGGTAATTTCGAAAGCTTTGGAAGAAGCAAACGTGGTACCGGCGACATGATCAATGAAAAAATACCTGAATGCGGTGTAATAAGAGAGAAATGCTCCGATTCCCAATCCGGTGGTACCGATCAGACCTGCCAGCTTTCCCTTCAGCTTATCCTCTGCCATTCCGACAAAAAGGAAGACGAAGAAGGGAATCAACGGGATCAACAATGTATAGGCGTAACTATTCATATCTGGTTTTTTCTAAACAGTTATTGATTACAACTTCATCTGGTCGATGTTCTGGACATCGATCGATTTGAAGTTTCTGTAAATGTTGATGATGATGGCAATGGCAACCGCTGCCTCCGATGCCGCAACGGCAATCACAATCAGACTAAAGAAATGTCCGTGCAATTGGTTGGGGTAGAGAAACCTGTTGAATACCACGAAATTGATGTTGACGGAGTTGAGGATCAACTCAATGGACATCAGCATGGTGATTAGGTTTCTTCTTGTCAGGAAGCCATAGATACCGATGAAAAACATCAGTGTGCTGATGACAAGAAAGGAATTAAGTGGGATATTGTCTATCATGATTTGGAAGTATTATCACGGTTAGAAGTCGTTGGGGTTGCCACATCGGAAACCTTTTTTTCTTTTCTTGCCAGAACGATGGCACCCACCATGGCCGCCAGCAGCAGCACGGAGATCACTTCAAAAGGAAGGGCAAATCCGTCCTTTCCATAAGATACCAGGGCACGTCCCACCGTTTGAACTGTTGCGTCACCTTGCTGAACCGTTGTGGCAGTAAAGCCGAACCTGAAGATGGTCATCAGGGTCAAAACCGCACCGGCAGCTACGGCAAGGGCCGAATAGATTTGCTGGCTGAGCGGAGCCACAACCGCTTTCTCGCTTACATGACTCGTCAGCAAAATGGAGAAGATGATCAATACGATGATACCTCCTGCATAGACAGTCAATTGAACGGCTGCAAGGAAATTATAGTTCAGCATGAAGTAGATACCGGCCGTTGAGACCAGTACAAAGAGCAGATAAACTGCCGACCTGAGGATTCTGCGACTGGTGACGGTTAACACTGAGAAGGTCAGAATTGAACCGGCAAACAGGTAGAACATGATATCGCTGAGCGTCATAACTAAGTATTTTTATTGCAGTTGATTACTCTTTCACTCCTTGTGCAATTTTTGAACCCGGCTGGTTCAGCACTTTTGTCAGTTTGGAACGATCCCATACCGCATGTTCAAAGTTCTGGCCCATGACAATTGCGCCGGTCGGGCAGGCTTTGACACAAAGGTTGCAGAAGGTACACATGCCCAGATGGTAGATGTGCTGATCGATTGCCCGTTTTTTCTTGCCATCTTCCGAAACCACCATCTTGCTGATGATTTCAATGGAGCCATTGGGGCAGTTGAGTTCGCAGATTCCACAACCGGTGCAGAGATGCTCATTGTTTTCGTTATGCGGCATGATGACTTCACCCCGGTAACGGTCGAACATTTTGAGGGTTTCCCTGTTCTCGGGATATTGTTGTGTGACATGTTTCCAGGGAGTAAAAACATACTTGCCGGTAATTTTCATCCCGGTCAGCAGGGTCTTCACTCCTTTGAAAATGGTGCCGAAATATTCGAATATCGCATTCATAGCGCTGTGATTTTACAGATGAAATTTGGTTAAGACGACCAGGCACATCAGCAGGATGTTGATCAGGTTGATGGGCAAGAGGTATTTCCACTCGAGGGTTAGGATCTGGTCAACCCTCAGACGCGGGAAGGTCCATTTGAACCACATGATCAGAAAGATGACACCGCAAACCTTGATAAAGAACCAAACCAGTGGCGGAATAAAATCCATGACATGATTGAAGGACTCGAGGGAACCAAAATGAAGCGGCATCCAGCCACCCAGGAAGACTGTAGTAGCCATGGCGGCAACAATGAACATGTTGATGTACTCTGCCAAAAAGAAGAAGGCAAATTTGATTCCGGAATATTCTGTGTGGAAACCTGCCGTAAGTTCTGATTCTGCTTCTGCCAGGTCAAACGGTCCGCGGTTGGTTTCAGCCGTACCGGCGATCAGGAAGATCACGAAGGCGATCAATGCCGGAATGTGTCCCTTGAACAGGAACCAGGCATCCCTTTGTCCTTCCACAATACCGGAAAGTTGCATGGTTCCGGCAAAGATGATCATGGTAACCAGAGAAAGGGAGACAGAAAGTTCATAGCTGAGGATCTGTGCACCACTACGCATGGCACCAATCAACGAATATTTGTTGTTGCTCGACCAACCGGCGATCAGGATCCCGATCACCCCGATGGATGAGACAGCCGTCACATAAAAAATGCCGATGTCGAAATCCATCGTCTGCAATCCCTTGCCAAACGGCAGAACGGCGATGGCCATGAAAGTGGCGATCATCACGATAAAGGGAGCGAGGTTGTAAAGAAATTTGTCGGCACTCTTGGGCATGATCAACTCCTTCATCAAGAGTTTGAGGAAGTCTGCAATGGTCTGCAACAAACCCCAGTATCCTACGCGGGTTGGCCCGAGCCGTTGTTGAAAGGCGGCACAGACTTTACGTTCGGCATATACCAGAAAAAGACCGAAGAGTGCAATAAAAAGCAAATAACAGACACCGATGATGGTCCACTCGACAACCGTGGTCATGGCCGGAGACATCCGTTCCAGGAACCAGAGGTGCATGTTGTGGGTCATTTCTGTAAAGTCATAAATATTGAATCCCATTCTGTTTATAGTTTTCGATCAGTACTAAATCTACTTTTGCTTCAAAGAATTGTAACAGGAGGTCAACGGTCGATGTCCGGAATGACCAGGTCGAGTGTCGACATGATGGCTACCAGGTCGGCGATTTTATGACCTGCTGCCATCTTGTTCAGGGCAAACAGGTTGGAGAATCCCGGAGAACGGAACTTCACCCTGTATGGATTCTTTTTACCATCGCTGATGATGTAGACGCCAAATTCACCCCTGGCAGTTTCCACCCTTTGATAAAATTCACCTTCCGGCAGTTTGATCACACCCTTCATCTTCACGGCATAATCACCTTCCGGGATGTTGTCGATCAACTGCTCGATGATGCGGATCGATTCCCACATCTCGTCGATTCTGAGTTTGTACCGCGTAAAGGAATCTCCCTTGGTATCCAGCTTTTCCTGGAACTGCACAAGGGGATAGGCACTGTAGGGTTCATGCTTCCTGACGTCGCATGAGAAACCGGAGCCACGTCCCGACGGACCGGTGACACCCCACGAGATGGCATCCTCGAGGGAGAGGTAGCCGATGTTGTTGGTTCTTTCGCGGAAGATCACGTTGTCACTCAACAATTGATCGTATTCGGGAAGTTTCTTTTTGAATTCCTTGAGGAAATCCTTCACCCGCTTCTGGAAATTGGGATGGATGTCAAACATCAGTCCGCCCGGGACATTGTAGTTGACCGTCAAACGGGCACCGCAAGTCTCTTCGAAGATGTCGAGGATGTGTTCGCGGTCGCGCAGTCCATAGAAGAAGGTGGTCAGTGCACCGAGGTCCATACCCATGACACACCACCAAAGTTGATGGGAGGCAAGTCGGCTCAGCTCGTCCATGATGGTCCGGATATATTTTACCCTATCCGGGACCTCTACCTGTAAGGCATTCTCGACGCAGAGGGCAACTGCTTCATTGTTCATGTGGGCCGAAAGGTAGTCCATTCGGTCGGTCAAGTGGATGATCTGCGGGTAGGAGATAGCCTCGCACATTTTCTCGATGCCACTGTGGATGTATCCGACGTGTGGCTGGATGTGGTGTACAATTTCACCTTCCAATTGGACAAGAAGCCTGAGCACGCCGTGGGTTGACGGGTGTTGCGGCCCCATGTTAACCAGATACTGGTCAGTGTGGATCTTATCCGAACTGATGATAATCTCTTTTAATTCAGACATAAGGCTATCGTTCTACTATTCTAACTTCGTCTTTGTAATCTTTTCTCAAGGGGAAACCCCAGCCATCCTCCAGGAAGAGTCGACGCAGGTCGCTGTGGTTGTTGAAAATGACACCCAGGAGATCGTAAACCTCCCGCTCATGATATTTGGCCGTGCGCCAGATGTCACTGACGGTGTCTATCTTCGGTTCGTTCCTGTCGGCCGTATCACACTTCATCACCACAACATGCCTGTGAAGTGTGGATTCCAGGTGATAAACAATCTGCATCTTTTCCGGGTAATCAACACCGGTAAGGCAAATCAGATAGTCGAAGGAGAGTTCGGGTGAGGATTTCAGCTTTTGTGACGCGGCATGCAGATCCTCTGCCTTCACCACCATCTCGACATATTGCTTGCCAACACTTACTGCGGCATCCGGAAATTCCCCGGTCAGGTAAGCCTGAAGTTCTTCTTTTGTCATGTCACTTAAAATCAAGTGAGTTATTGATTGAATGATTTAATCCCTGAAGTGACCCATCTCAGGGCTGTTGCTCGTTTTTCTTCTGTTTCCTGGAGAAATAGCGCTGACGCTTGATCTTCTTCTGAAGTTGCATCATGCCGAAAAGCAACGCCTCAGGCCTTGGAGGACATCCCGGGACATAGACATCAACGGGAATGACATGGTCGGCCCCTTTTACAATGGAGTAGGAATTATAATAGAAAGGACCCCCGGATATAGCGCAGGAGCCCATTGCAATGACATATTTTGGTTCGGCGATCTGATCATAGAGCCTTTTCAGGACCGGTGCCATTTTGTAGTTGATGGATCCGGAAATGATGATCATGTCCGCCTGACGGGGAGTTGCACGGGCAACTTCGAAACCGAAACGGGCCATGTCATGACGGGAAGCACCAACTGCCATGAATTCAATGGCGCAGCAACGTGTCCCGAAAGTGAGCGGCCAAAGTGAGTTGGCCCTTGACCAGTTGAGCAGATCATCCAATTTCGCCAGGATAATGCTACCGCCTTCGTACTCCTGAAGGACGGGATAATCGTTCTTTTCGAACTCTTTTTTGCTTTTTACTCCCATTTCAATGCGTGTTTTTTCCAACCGTAAAACAATCCTAAACCCAAAATGGCAAAGAATATGAGGATTTCAACGAATCCTGTCATGCCAACTTCTCTCATGACAGTGGCCCATGGGAAGACAAAGACCGTCTCCACATCGAAAATGAGGAAGAGAATGGCAAAAAGGTAATAACCTACGGTGTATTGATTCCAAGTCTCGCCAATCGTCTCAATACCACATTCATATGGTTCAAACTTGGCGGGATTGTAGGAGGTCGGCGGAACATAGCTCGAAAAGATCAGCGCCAAACCAACCAACGAAATAGCCGTAATAAAGAAAAGTATCAACGCACTACTTTCCATATCTGATTGTTTAAGATATTAATAAGAATTGTTCTAAATAACAGTGTATAAGGAATTTCAATAATTTGCGACAAAAATAGAAATTTATCCTAAACCGTACGTTCCACGGGTTAAAATCTTGAAAAAGTT
>JAJTBP010000203.1 GCA_021286825.1 Marinilabiliales bacterium
ACCAGGGGCACCAACATCGGCGGAGGTGCCAAACTCATCCTCAACAGTGGTCACAGCAATCCCACCCTGATCGGCGATTTCAACTTCCTGCGGGCCAGATCCTTCTCTGACCGTACCACTTTGCTCTACACCCTCAACAGCCGATTGGTCATCGGCAACAACAAACCCTACTTCTACAGAACCTTTCTGGGCGGCGTGCAACAGGTCGACTACATGGAAGACAACATCCCATTCAACGGCTTGCGCCGGATGGAAATTTGCTCGGGCAGCATCGGTGCCGGGCGACTGGAATTCCGGGTAAAAATGTGGGAAAAGCTATATGTTTCGGCCACAGGCGATTTCGGCATGTATAGCGAAGACAATACCTTCCTCACCAACTTCAAGACCATCTATGGTTTCGGCCTCAATGGAGCCTATGACAGTGTGGTGGGCCCGCTGGAACTGAACTTCAGTTTCTCGGGATACCATGGCAACATCCTTCCCTTTCTGTCGCTCGGCTATTGGTTCTGACCATCTGCCTTTTTTATCTCGGGGGATCGCAAGGGGAAATCACTACTTTTGATGCGTCATTTCAGCCAATACCCATGAGAACGTCCCGCACATTCCTCCTTTCCCTTTTTCTGCTTCCGCTCCTGGCAATGGGTCAGAAAGAGGCAGTGAACCAATGGCTTTCCATGAAAGGGATGGAAGCCGCCTCATACAGTTATTACGCCGTCGAGGCATCCACCGGAAAGGTCATCTCCCACTCTCCCCAAAAGAGCCTATCGACCGCTTCCGTCATGAAATTGCTGACCACCTCCATGGCCCTTGACCGGCTCGGTCCGGACTATACCTTCCAAACAAGTCTGGAATACAACGGAGAGAAAGAGCCTGCAACCGGAACACTCAAGGGGAATCTGATCATCCGTGGAGGTTTCGATCCGGCCTTTCTATCGGAGTATTTCAAGGAACACTACGCCGCCTGCTTTGACCAATGGACCGAAGCCTTGAAACAGCAGGGAATACAGCACATCCAGGGCGACCTGCTGCTGGACCTTCCTCCAGTTGATGGGGAATCGGTACCGGACGGCTGGTGTTGGGACGACCTGGGAAATTATTACGGGGCAGGTCTCTCCCCACTTTCCTGCATGGACAATCAGTTTGAAATCCATTTCTCCTCCCCCGCCGGGGCTGGACAGCCCACAACGGTCCTGCAGATTCAACCCAACATCCCCGGACTGACACTCACCAACCACGTGAAGTCCTCTTTGACGAAAGGCGACCATACCCTCGTCTTCAATGCCCCGGGGAACCTCTCACCAACCCTGGAAGGCACCATTCCCACGGCGCAGACCGATTTTGTCATCCGCGCTTCACAGCCCGATCCTCCCCGACTGGTTGCCACGCTATTCCTGGAACACATCCGGAAAGCCGGTCTCACCCTCACCGGCAGCATACGCCGGATGAAACCCGACGAACAGCTAAGCCGGTCGACCGTGGCAAAGCAGGTCTCTCCTCCACTTTCTGAAATACTGGTTCCCCTCAACAAGGAAAGCCTCAACCTTTTTGCAGAACATCTCCTGGCCGAAGTGGCCCGGAAAGAGACAGGCGTGGCCTCCCTCAAGGCTGGTATCCGCGAGATGCGAGCCTATGTGAAAGAGGCCGGCATCGACACGACCGGATTCTACCCTACCGATGGAAGCGGCCTCTCCAGAAGCAATGCCCTGACAGCCAAAACCCTCACGGAAGTGCTGTTGCATCAATACCGGGGACCAAACCGGGAGCTATACTTCCGGTCGATGCCCTTAGCCGGTGTCGATGGTACCCTTAAGAATGCCTTCAAGGGAACGCCACTGGAGAAAAACGTAACGGCCAAGACCGGCTCCATGGAACGGGTGCGGTCGCTGGCAGGAAAAATAACCAACCGTGAAGGGAAGGTCATCCTTTTTGCCATCCTGCTGAACAATTTTGATCTGAAGGGTGCGGAAGCAGGAAAAATCCTCGAAAAAATATTGATGGACTTCTACCAAACCAAACGGTAGAGACAATTGCTTTCCAGACAAATGCCACATTCCCGGGGGTGTTGGATATCATGGTTTTAACTGAAGCCTTCCAAATTCAGATGCCTCAAAACTTCCCGCAATTGAATTTCGAATATTTGGTTGAAATATTCTATATTTCACAAACTCGCATAAAAACAAGAAAATATCTTTGATTTAGTAATTATTTAACGCAAACTGCTTACAATTTAATTTTGCAGTGTGATATTTGTTTATACTTTTGTCGCATCTGAACAGCCAGAGAAAAATTTTAAGGCGGTTCATTGAAACAAAAAAAAGAATACTGAGTAATCATAGTCATGAAAACTTACTTCGACTCTCTCCTCCTCGTGGTGATTCTAATTCTCGTCTGTGCAGGTTGAGGAGGTAAGTCTTTGTGGAAAAAATTTGAAGAACCTTTCTCAACCAAAAAGAGAAAGGTTCTTTTTTTAATGAGTCTGTTATGCAAAATGGTTTAAGAAGCAATCAGTCGACGCAGGGCAGGAAGATGGCCGGAGCCCGCAGTTTGTGGCGCGCCAATGGAATGAAGGAGCAACAGTTCGGGAAACCGATCATCGCCATCGTCAATTCCTTTACACAGTTTGTGCCGGGTCATGTTCACCTCCACGAGGTGGGTCAGATGGTCAAGAAGATCATCGAAGCAGAAGGATGTTTTGCCGCGGAGTTCAACACCATTGCCATCGACGACGGGATCGCCATGGGTCACAGCGGGATGCTCTATTCCCTTCCCTCCCGTGACCTGATCGCCGACAGTGTTGAGTACATGGTCAATGCCCACAAGGCAGATGCCATGATTTGCATCTCCAACTGCGACAAGATCACCCCTGGTATGCTGATGGCCTCCATGCGGCTCAACATTCCCACCATTTTTGTTTCCGGCGGTCCCATGGAAGCGGGCGAAATTCGCGGGAAACAGTACGACCTGATCGATGCCATGGTGATGGCCGCCGATGAAAACATTGCGGATGACCTTTTGTCGGAAGTGGAGCAAGATGCCTGTCCGACCTGTGGTTCCTGTTCCGGCATGTTTACCGCAAACTCAATGAATTGTCTCACAGAGGCCCTTGGGCTTTCACTCCCCGGCAACGGAACCATTGTTGCCACCCATCTCAACCGCAAAAAGCTCTTTGAACAGGCAGCCAAACGCATAGTTGAGATCACCTATGCCCATTACAGGGACGGCAACGATGCCGTTTTGCCCAAATCAATCGCTTCAAGGGAAGCTTTCCTCAATGCCATGACGTTGGACATCGCCATGGGTGGTTCGACGAACACCGTACTGCATTTGCTGGCAGTAGCCCACGAGGCGGGCGTGAATTTCACGATGAAGGAGATCGACGAACTTTCCAGAAAAGTGCCTTGTGTCTGCAAGGTAGCTCCCAGTTCCTCCTATCACATCCAGGACGTTCACCGTGCCGGAGGCATCCTGGGCATTCTGGGCGAACTGGATAAGGTTGGCTTGTTGAAAACAGATGTTCCGCGGGTAGATACAACCTCTTTGGCCGACGCCATTCGTCAATGGAACATCCGCACCGCACAGGCTACCGATGAGGCGAAACGTTGGTATGCCTCGGCTCCCGGCAAGCAGGGAAGGAATCTGGTCATGGGTTCACAAGAAAAATATTTTGCAACACCCGATCTGGATAACGTGGGTGGCTGCATCCGGGATGTCAGTCATGCCTACAGCCAGGATGGCGGATTGGCCGTCTTGTATGGAAACATCGCCTCGAATGGCTGCATCGTCAAAACAGCCGGCGTAGATGCCTCTGTGATGCACTTCGAAGGAGTAGCCAGGGTCTTTGAATCGCAGGAAGAGGCCTGTACCGGTATCCTGGAAGGAAAAGTGAGGGCAGGAGATGTGGTGATCATCCGGTATGAAGGACCCAAGGGAGGTCCCGGCATGCAGGAGATGTTGTATCCCACCTCTTATCTGAAGTCCAGAAAACTGGACAAGGTCTGTGCCTTGCTTACCGACGGACGCTTCTCAGGGGGCACATCGGGTCTTTCCATCGGTCATGTTTCTCCCGAGGCTGCAGCCGGAGGGGTGATAGCCCTGGTGAAAGATGGGGATCCCATCCTCATCGACATCCCCGGAAGGAAAATTGAATGGCAGGTGAGCGAGCAGGAATTGGAAGAGCGAAGAAATGCAGAAGCCGCCAGGGGCAAGAAAGCTTACACCCCCAAGGAGAGGGAGCGAAACATCAGCCTGGCTCTCAGGGCCTATGCTCAGAATGTCTCCTCTGCCGACAAAGGAGCCGTACGCATCCTGGATTGAAAACAAACCAGCAAATTAAAAATTGAACAAATCATTTCAAATTAGATCAGATATGATAGCCAGAAATGAAAAACTGAAGAAAGAGACATTGCAAGAGGCAATAGAAATAACAGGTTCCGAGGCCATGGTAAGGTCACTGGTCGCTGAAGGGGTCGACACCATCTTCGGTTATCCGGGAGGAGCCATCATGCCGGCTTATGACGCACTCTATAACTATGGCCATGCCATCCGTCACGTACTGGTGAGACATGAGCAAGGTGCCGTCCATGCGGCGCAAGGTTATGCCAGGGTCTCCGGCAAGGTGGGAGTCTGCTTTGCCACCTCGGGACCCGGTGCCACCAACCTCATCACCGGCATTGCCGATGCGATGATCGATTCCACACCACTGGTCTGCATCACAGGTCAGGTCACATCCGGACTTTTGGGTACGGATGCCTTCCAGGAATCGGATGTGATTGGCATCTCCATGCCGGTTACCAAATGGAACTTCCAGGTCACCAGCGCGGACGAAATTCCGGGAGCAATCGCCAAGGCCTTTTACATAGCCTCCACCGGTAGGCCGGGACCTGTCTTGCTGGACATCACCAAGGATGCACAATTTGGAAAGTTCATGTTCAGCTATGAAAAATGCACCAAGATCCGCTCTTATGTGCCCGAGTTCCCTACCGACAAGAAGATGCTCGTCAAGGCAGCCGAACTCATCAACAAGGCCCAAAAACCTTACCTCCTCTACGGACAGGGAATTCTTCTTTCCGGTGCTGAAAACGAATTGCAACATTTCATCGAAAAGACCGGTATACCGGCAGCTGCAACCCTTTTGGGCATATCTGCCCTCAAAAATGACCATCCGTTGCACATGGGAATGCTCGGCATGCATGGCAACTATGCCCCCAACATCAAAACCAATGAGTGCGATGTCTTGATTGCCATCGGCATGCGTTTCGACGACCGGGTCACTGGCAGCATCCAGACCTATGCCAAACAGGCCAAAGTAATCCACATCGAGATTGATCCCGCCGAGATTGACAAGAACATCAAGACAGAAGTGGCCATTTTGGGTGATGCCAAGCACACCCTGCGCCTCCTGATGAAACTGGTTGAAGAGCGTCAACATACCGAATGGGTCAATGAATTCAGGGATGCCTATAAAAAAGAGGAGATCAAGGTCATCGAAAAAGACCTGCATCCGGATAAACCCGGACTGACCATGGGTGAGGTGGTGCGGATGTCGACCGACCTGACCCAAAACCGTGCAGTGATCGTCACCGACGTCGGTCAGAATCAGATGGCAGCCGCACGGTACGCCCGTTTTGACCAGACCAGAAGCTGGGTTACATCGGGCGGACTGGGCACCATGGGATTTGGATTGCCTGCAGCCGTTGGAGCCAAGATCGGCGCTCCGGAAAAAGAGGTCATCCTCTTTGCCGGTGACGGAGGACTCCAGATGACTGTCCAGGAGTTGGGAACCATCTCACAGGAGAACTTGCCCGTCAAGATTGTGGTCCTGAACAACAACTTCCTCGGAATGGTAAGACAATGGCAGGAACTCTTCTTCGAAAAACGCTACTCCTTCACCGAGATCACCAGTCCGGACTTTGTCAAACTGGCCGGTGCCTACGATATTCCGGCAGCAACAGTCTCCGATAGGGCAGCCCTGGAAGGGGAAATGAAAAAAATGATCGAGGCAAAAGGCCCCTATCTGCTGGAAGTAAAGATCGAAAAGGAAGACAACATCTTCCCGATGGTACCTGCCGGGGGATCGGTATCCAAATGTCTGCTCGGAACAGATGAACTTTAGTGCTCAGGCAGCATAACAACGGCAATCAACAGACAAAATCAGGGATCCGGAGATCCGGGCCCGACAACAGAAAACAGAAAGCGATGAAACAGGAGTATATAATCAGTGCTTACAGTGAAAACCACATTGGTTTGCTGAACAGGATCACCATCATCTTCACCCGGAGAAAGGTCAACATCGAGAGTCTGACCGTCTCCGAATCTGCCCTCGCAGGAATTTCCAAATTCACCATCGTC
>JAJTBP010000204.1 GCA_021286825.1 Marinilabiliales bacterium
ATATAATCAGTGCTTACAGTGAGAACCACATTGGTTTGCTGAACCGGATCACCATCATCTTCACCCGAAGGAAGGTCAACATCGAAAGTCTGACCGTCTCCGAATCTGCCCTCGCAGGAATTTCCAAATTCACCATCGTCGTGAATGAAGAAAAGGAAAAGGTCATCAACATCGTCAAGCAAATTGACAAGTTGATCGAGGTGTTGAAAGCCTTTTACCACACCAACGAAGAGATGATCTTTCAGGAGATTGCCCTATACAAGGTCTCTACCCAGGCCCTGATGGAGAGTGACCAGATAGAGAAGTTGATCCGGAGCCACAATGCCCGTATTTTGGAGATCACCCGGGATTATACGGTGATCGAAAAGACAGGCCACAAGGAGGAAACGCAGGAATTGTTTGACGGGCTCAATCAATTTGGCGTGCTTCAATTCATCCGTTCAGGAAGAATCGCCATCACCCGCTCTCCCATCGAAAGATTGTCCGAATTCCTGAAGGAGCGGGATGCACTCCTTTCCAAGATGGAAGAAAGAAGGAAAAAGTAAACTTTCGCACCATCGGTTAGCGCAGAAAATAAATCAATTGCAAATTCATAAGAACAACTTATTTAATCAAATCAAAATGGCAAGAATTAATTTTGGAGGAACAGAAGAAAACGTAGTGACCCGTGAAGAATTTCCCTTGGCAAAGGCCCAGGAGGTACTGAAGAACGAAACAATCGCAATCATTGGCTATGGGGTTCAGGGTCCGGGCCAGTCACTCAACCTCCGCGACAACGGTTTCAACGTCATCATCGGACAGAGGAAAGATTCCAAGACTTGGGACAAGGCAGTTGCCGATGGCTGGGTTCCCGGCAAGACGCTCTTTGAAATTGAAGAGGCCTGTGAAAAAGGTACCATCCTTCAGTTCTTGCTATCCGATGCCGGACAGATTACGCTGTGGCCAACCATCCGCAAACATCTGACTGCCGGCAAGGCCCTCTACTTCTCCCATGGATTTGGCATCACTTACAAGGAGAGAACAGGGATCATCCCACCTGCCGACGTTGATGTCATCCTGGTTGCACCCAAGGGTTCAGGAACCAGCCTTCGTCGCATGTTCCTCCAGGGGCGCGGCCTCAATTCCAGCTACGCCATCTTCCAGGATGCAACAGGCAAGGCTTTTGACCGGGTGGTGGCTTTGGGGATCGGTGTCGGATCCGGCTACCTTTTTGAAACCACCTTCAAGAAAGAGGTTTACTCCGACCTCACCGGGGAAAGGGGAACCCTCATGGGAGCCATCCAAGGCATCTTTGCCGCCCAATATGAAGTCCTTCGTTCCAATGGACACTCACCCTCCGAAGCCTTCAATGAAACCGTTGAGGAGTTGACCCAGAGTCTGATGCCCCTGGTCGCAGAAAATGGCATGGACTGGATGTACGCCAACTGCTCCACCACTGCACAGCGCGGTGCCCTCGACTGGTGGAAGAAATTCAGGGATGCCTCCAAACCGGTTTTTGAAGAACTTTACAAAGAGGTAGCCGCCGGCAATGAAGCGCAGCGCTCGATCGATTCCAACAGCAAAGCAGATTATCGCGTCAAGTTGGAGGAAGAGCTGAAGGAACTGCGTGAATCCGAAATGTGGAGAGCCGGTGCCACCGTCAGAAAATTGAGACCGGAAAACAACTAATCAAGCATGGGAGGGGAAGTACGATCCATTTTCGAACTTCAGCCCTTGAGCAAGCGGAGACCGGGAATTGCCGTCGTTCTCCTCCCCTGCCCCCTGTTTCCCCTGATTTCCCTGCTGAGGAATTCAGGGAAAAGAACAGAATCATGTATGGTTTCTTAAAACAGAAAAGATGGACAACAAAGTATACATTTTCGATACTACCTTACGGGATGGAGAACAGGTCCCGGGTTGCCAGCTGAACACCATCGAGAAGATCGAGGTGGCCAAGGTATTGGAACAATTGGGCGTCGATGTCATCGAAGCAGGTTTTCCGATTTCCAGTCCGGGCGACTTCAAATCGGTCGTCGAGATCTCCAAGGCGGTGACCTGGCCCACCATCTGCGCCTTGACACGTGCGGTGGAAAAAGACATTGAAGTGGCCGCAGAATCCCTGAAATATGCCAAGAGGGGAAGAATCCACACCGGGATTGGCACATCCCCCTACCACATCGTCTCCAAACTCAACTCCAATCCGGACGAGATTCTCGAACGTGCAGTGAAGGCGGTCAAGTATGCCCGACGATTCGTGGATGACGTGGAATTCTATGCCGAAGATGCGGGCCGGTCGGACAATGTCTACCTGGCCAGGGTAATCGAAGCGGTGATCAAGGCCGGTGCCACAGTGGTCAACATCCCTGACACAACCGGTTATTGCCTTCCTTACGAGTTCGGTGAAAAGATCCGTTTCCTCAAGGAGAATGTGCCAAATATCGACAAAGCCATCATCTCGACCCATTGTCACAACGACCTTGGCATGGCTACCGCCAACACCATCGCAGGTGTGATGAACGGAGCCCGTCAGGTAGAGGTGACCATCAACGGGATCGGTGAAAGAGCCGGCAATACCTCGTTGGAGGAGGTGGTCATGATCCTTCGTTCGCACAAAGAGCTGGATCTGCACACCAACATCAACACCAAAAACATTTATAAGACCAGCAAACTGGTCTCCAGCCTGATGAACATGCCGGTGCAACCCAACAAGGCCATCGTCGGAAGAAATGCCTTCGCCCATTCGAGCGGCATTCACCAGGACGGTGTACTGAAAAACCGGGAGAATTATGAGATCATCGATCCGGTGGAGGTGGGAATCCAGGAATCATCGATCGTTCTGACCGCCAGGAGCGGCAGGGCAGCCTTGAAACATCATCTCGACATGCTGGGTGTCAAACTGGGCAAAGACAAGCTGGATGAGGTGTATCAGAAGTTCCTGCTGCTGGCCGACAAGAAGAAAGAGGTCAAGGAAGACGACCTGCTCGCCCTCGTCGGTGAAGAGGGTAACGGCGAAAGGCGCATCAAACTCGATTTTCTGCAGGTGGTGACCGGCAAGAATCTGGTTCCGATGGCCACGCTCCGGCTCGACATTGCCGGAGAGAAATTTACTGCCACCGAATCGGGCAACGGTCCGGTCGATGCAGCCCTCTCTGCCGTCAAATCCATCATCCGCCGGAAGGTGACCCTGCAGGAGTTCCTGATCCAGGCCATCAACAAAGGGAGCGATGACATTGGGAAGGTCCACATGCAGGTGGATTATGAGGGGAACATTTTCAACGGTTTTGGTGCCAACACCGACATCATCACCGCATCCGTAGAAGCCTTCCTCGATGCGATCAACAAAATCGGGAACAGCGAATCGGCTCACGAACCCAGGAAAAAGTAGGGAGAAGGGTAGATGCCGTGGTGGCACAACACTCCTCATCCGAAAGAGAGAACATTTGACAAACATGTAATCAAAAGAGAGAACCATTGGAACCAAAAACATTATTTGACAAGATATGGGATGCCCATGTGGTGAACAAGATCGAAGGCGGGCCTTCGGTACTCTACATCGACCGGCATTTTATCCATGAAGTGACCAGTCCGGTAGCCTTCTCCGGATTGGAGAAGCGGGGACTGAAAGTCTTCCGTCCACAGAATACCGTGGCAACACCCGACCACAACGTTCCCACCCTGGAACAACACCTGCCCATTCGGGAAGAGCTTTCCAGAAACCAGGTAGAGACCCTGACAAAGAACTGTGAGAAACATGGGATTCCCTTGTATGGTCTCAGCCACAAATGGCATGGGATCGTCCACATCATCGGACCAGAACTGGGCATCACCCAACCCGGCATGACCATCGTATGCGGTGACAGTCACACCTCTACCCACGGAGCCTTTGGCAGCATAGCCTTTGGCATCGGAACCAGCGAAGTGGAAATGGTATTTGCCAGCCAGTGTATCCTTCAACCCAAGCCAAAGAAGATGCGCATCAACGTGGAAGGAAACCTGGCCCCCAACGTCACCTCCAAAGACATTGCCCTCTATGTGATTTCACAGATCTCAACTTCCGGTGGAACCGGCCATTTCATTGAGTTTGCCGGTTCAGCCATCCGTTCTCTTTCCATGGAGGCCCGCATGACCCTCTGCAACATGAGCATCGAATGTGGCGCAAGGGGTGGCATGATCGCACCCGACGAAACCACCTATGCCTACCTGAAAGGACGTGAATATGCACCGAATGGAAAGGAATGGGATCGCAAAGTGGCCGAATGGAAACAACTGGTTACCGATGAAGGCGCCATCTTTGACACCGAATACACCTTCCAGGCATCCGACATTGCGCCGATGATTACCTATGGAACCAATCCGGGCATGGGCATCGCAGTCGATGGTACCATCCCTACGGGGGATAGCCTTGCCGGCAGCGACAAAGCTACTTTCATCAAGTCACTGGATTACATGGGACTGAAACCCGGCGAAAAACTGGAAGGCAAGAAGATCGACTACGTCTTCATCGGAAGCTGTACCAACGGCAGGATCGAAGACTTCAGACAGTTTGCCCAATACATCAGGGGAAAACAGAAAGCCCCCTGGGTTACGGCCTGGATCGTACCTGGCTCCAAACAGGTGGAGCAACAGATCCGGGAAGAGGGACTCATCGAAATCCTGGAGGCTGCCGGATTCGCGCTGCGCCAACCCGGTTGTTCTGCTTGCCTGGCCATGAATGACGACAAGGTGCCGGAAGGCAAATATGCGGTATCTACCTCCAACAGAAATTTTGAAGGTCGTCAGGGACCCGGGGCAAGAACCCTGCTCGCCAGTCCGCTCGTAGCAGCGGCCGCCGCGGTAAGTGGTGTCATCACCGATCCGCGGGATTAATCACCAAAATTTGAATAACCATGATTGAAAAATTCAATACGATCGTAAGTCAGGCCGTACCCCTTCCCATCGAAAATGTAGACACCGATCAGATCATCCCGGCCAGGTTTCTGAAGGCTGTAGAACGCAAGGGTTTTGGCGAGAATCTGTTCCGCGACTGGCGTTACAGGAAAGATGGATCTCCCAATCCGGACTTTGTCATGAACAACCCAAGGTATACAGGCAATATCCTGGTAGCCGGGAAGAATTTCGGTAGCGGATCCAGCCGTGAACATGCTGCCTGGGCCGTTTATGATGCCGGTTTCAGGGTCGTTGTTTCCAGCTTTTTTGCGGACATCTTCAAGAACAATGTCCTCAACAACGGACTGTTGCCCGTTCAGGTCCCGGAAGGTTTCCTGGAGGAGATGTTTGCCACCATCGACAAGAATCCCACTGCCCAATTCGAAGTAGACCTGGAGAAACAGACAATAACCAACCTCCTTACCGGCAACGGAACTCATTTCGAGATCAATCCGTACAAGAAGGAGTGTCTGCTAAAGGGTTACGACGACATTGATTATCTCCTCAACCTTACCGCAGAGATTGAAGCTTTTGAGCAAAGCAAATAGAGAGGGTAGAAGCGGTTGAAATGGTGCTTGCCATCTATCAACCGCCTCTGCAATTCTCTTTTCTTTAAATAAATTGTCAATGAAGGATCAAATTTACATCATGGATACGACGCTGAGGGATGGTGAACAGACCTCACGCGTCTCCTTTTCGGAATCTGAGAAACTGAACATCGCCAAGATATTGTTGGAAGATGTGAAGGTGGATTATCTGGAGATCGCCTCTGCCAGGGTATCCGAAGGTGAGTTACTCGGAGCAAAAAAAGTGATGGAGTGGGCCAAGGGTACACCCTACCATGATAAGATCGAAATTCTCGGGTTTGTGGATGGCTCCACCTCCCTCGAATGGATCGCGCGGGCCGGTGGCCGTGTGCTCAACCTCCTGGGCAAAGGTTCGCTTCGTCATGTCACGCAACAATTGAAAAAAAGTCCCGAACAACATCTGGAAGACATCAAAAGGACCATTGCCCTGGCCAGATCCATGAACATTTCCGTGAACCTCTACCTGGAGGATTGGTCCAATGGCATGCGCAATTCACCCGACTATGTCTACTTCATGCTGGAGGGATTGAAGGATGAGCCAATTGGCCGGTTGATGCTGCCCGATACACTGGGCATCCTCAATCCGACCGATACCTTTGCCTTCTGTTCGGATGTCATCAACCGGTTTCCTTCCCTGAAATTTGACTTCCACGCACACAATGATTACGACCTTGCCGTCGCCAACGTGGACGCTGCCATTCGGGCAGGCATCCGCACCATCCATACCACCATCAACGGATTGGGAGAACGGGCAGGAAACGCCCCGCTAAGCAGTGTGGTCGCCCTGCTCAACGATCAT
>JAJTBP010000205.1 GCA_021286825.1 Marinilabiliales bacterium
TCGCATCTTTCCTTGGGTGTCATGGTGGATTGGGTTTTATTGCCAGGCGGATCGCTTCATCCAACTGGGCGGTCACCTTACAAATTTATCCTTTCTTTTCAATGTTCAGCCGGTTTTGAAGCCTCACGGAAAATATCGCGCGAGGATGTTACCTTTGTACGCTCAACGCATCCGTATGATTCCATATCTTCAAATCGACAACCTTTCCAAGCACTGGGGTGATCTTCGCCTGTTTGAAAACATCTCGCTTACCATCAACGAAGGGGACAAAGTGGCCCTGATCGCCAGAAATGGTGCCGGTAAAACGACCCTCATGAACATCCTCTCCGGTGATGAGATGGCCGACCAAGGCAAAATCCTTTTCAATCAGGACATACGGGTTGGTTATCTTCGCCAGTTGCCGGAACTCAATCCCGAGGAGACGGTAATGGAGGCCGCCTTCAGCTCCAATGGAGAGACCATCCAGGCAGTAAGGGAATACGAAGTGGCACTGGCAAGCCAGGATCCCAAGGCCATAGATCGTGCCATGGAACGTCTCAACCTGCTCAATTGTTGGGATTTCGAGTTGAAGATCAAGCAAATCCTGACAGAACTGAACATCCTCCAGCTGGACCAGAAGATCGGCGAACTCTCGGGTGGACAGAAAAAACGGGTGGCTCTTGCCCACCTGCTCATCGATGAGCCTGAACTGCTGATTCTGGATGAGCCCACCAACCACCTTGACCTGGAGATGATCGAATGGCTTGAACGCATGCTAGAGAAATCACGCTGTACCTTGCTTATGGTAACGCACGACCGTTACTTCCTCGACAGGGTCTGCAACGAAATTGTGGAGATGGATGACCTCGCCCTCTACCGGTTCAAAGGCAATTATTCCTATTATGTCGAAAAACGGGAGGAGAGGATCAACATTCAGCAAGCCGAAATCGACAGAGCCAAAAACCTATTCCGAACGGAACTGGATTGGCTGAGAAGGATGCCCCAGGCACGGTCGCACAAATCAAAGTACCGGACAGAAAACGCCTACCTGCTCAAAGAAAAGGCCTCCAGGAGAATCCGAGAAGAACGCCTGGAGTTGGCTGTTCAATCGAGACGCATGGGAAACAAGATCATCAACCTCGAAGCTTTGGGCATATCAGTCGGAGAACAGGTGATTTTGAAGGATTTCAGCTACAAATTCGCCCGTTTCGAAAAGATTGGCATCGTAGGCAAGAACGGATCGGGTAAAAGTACCTTCCTGAATCTGCTGACGGGTCTGCTACTTCCGGATACTGGAACCATCGATCTGGGGGAGACCATCCGCATAGGCTATTGCAAACAGGAGGGGATGGACTTCTCTCCCGAAGAGCGGGTGATCGATGTCATCCGGGAACTTGCGGAGGTGGTCGAAATGAGTGATGGTTCCAAACTTTCTGCTTCACAATTTCTCAACTATTTCCTTTTCCCACCTGAAAAGCAGTATTCCCTGGTTTCCAAACTCAGCGGAGGCGAGCAAAGAAGACTATACCTCTGTACCATCCTGATGCAGAGTCCGAATTTCCTGATATTGGACGAACCCACCAACGATCTGGACATCATGACCCTGAATGTGCTGGAAGAGTACCTCCAATCCTTCAGCGGATGCACCCTGGTCGTTTCCCACGACCGCTTCTTCATGGATAAAATCGTGGATCATCTCTTTGTTTTTGAGGGAGATGGGCAGATAAAGGATTTTCCCGGCAATTACACAGAGTATCGTGATTGGACTGAAGACCAGGTCAAAATAACTCAGACCGTTGCAAAAACGGAAAAGCCGATTCGTGAGAAGAGTGCCTCGGAAAAGCGCAAGCTGAGTTTCCAGGAGAAGAGAGAGTTGGCAGAACTCGAAAAAAGCATTGCATCCCTGGAACAAGAGAAGGCCACCCTGGAAGAGGGAATGAACTCAGGCCAACTCACATCCGAACAACTGCATCAAAGTGCCGTACGCCACGGACAGATCGCCACCCAATTGGAGGAGAAGGAGTTGCGCTGGTTGGAACTGAGTGAGATTGAAGGATAGACAGGGAACCGTACCAAGGGATTTTTCATATCCCAACATCCATACCAAGTCACGACCCCGCTGCGGGGAGGTCGTTGGCGCGGCCCTACTCCCTCACTCCTTCAGCGAGAGGAGGTAATCCTTGAACTGTGAAAAATCCGTTCCGATGGGAAGAGATTGTTTCTCACCCTTAAGAAAATCATGCAGTTTCTCTGGCATGGGCACATTTCCCGGACCCACAATGGCCTCAACAGTCTCAGTAAACTTAGCCGGATGGGCAGTCTCCAGAAAGATACCCACTTCGTCTGGCCGAAGTTGCTCCTTCAGCGCCCTGTAGGCCACAGCACCATGTGGATCGAGCAGATAACCGGTCTGATGATAGCATTCGGCAAGGCTCTCCTTGATCTGTTCATCAGGATAGGTAACACCTGTGATCGCTTCGCATATCTGGGCATGGTCCTGATCAAACAGGTCCAAAATGCGGACAAAATTGCTTGGATCACCCACATCCATGGCATTGGCAATGGTGGGTACGGAAGGCTTCGGCTCAAAATGACCGGTCTGCAGATATTGGTAAACCACATCATTTCGGTTGTTGGCAGCGATAAATCGTTCGACAGGCAATCCCATCCTTGCTGCAATCAATCCAGCTGTGAGATTGCCAAAATTGCCGCTGGGCACCGCAAAGACAATCTTCTTACCGCGCGGATTCAATTGAGCGACTGCATTGAAATAATAGAAGGCTTGTGGCAAAAATCTGGCCACATTGATCGAATTGGCAGAGGTCAACACCCGCCTGGATTGCAAATCCTCATCCAGAAAAGCCGCCTTGACCAAGGCTTGACAATCATCGAACGTCCCATCCACTTCAAGGGCCGTGATGTTTTGCCCCAGCGTTGTGAATTGCTTTTCCTGGATCTCACTGACTTTACCCTTCGGATAGAGCACATGGACATGAATCCCTTCGATCCCGAGGAAACCATTGGCCACGGCACTTCCGGTGTCACCCGAAGTGGCGACCAGCACATGAACGGTCTGCTGCGCTGCTGCAAGAAAATGTGCCAGCATCCTGGCCATGAACCTGGCCCCAACATCCTTGAAGGCAAGGGTGGGACCATGAAACAACTCCAACGAATAAACATCTTTCTCCACCTCCAGGAGTGGGGTTTGGAAAGAGAGGGTATCGTAGACAATTTCTTGCAACGCTTCGGATGGGATATCCCCCCCAAAGAAAGACCTTGCCACTTCAAATGAGCTCTCCTGGAAGGTCCGGTGAGCCAATTGTGCGAAAAAGTAGGGCTCCAGCTGTTCTATCTTTTCCGGCATGTAGAGTCCGCGATCGGGTGCCAATCCTTTGGTAACAGCCGTCCGAAGATCCACATCGGGCGCAAGGTGGCGGGTACTGTAATATTTCATAACATGAATTTGTATATCAAATTGAGCAAATCAAACACTTGATCAGACCAAAAAAGACCTGCCTTAGGGTTGATTCAGCAACAGTTTCATGAATCCATTTCCGCTAAGCTGACAGTAGCAACCCTCTGCTGCCGACAATTCATCGTATCGCACCACCCCATCCGGTTCATCTCCCGGCCGAAGGATGGCAAAAGGTACGGCATCCCGGGTGTGGGTCCGCAGCTTCCAAGGAGTCGGATGATCAGGCAGCAGTGCGATGGTAAAAGGTTCGGCCATTTTATCCCTTTGCTCCAAAAGATAGGCGAGAATTCGGCCATCGAGGTATTCAATGGTCTTCTTTTTCAATTCGTAATCGCCTTCATGACCGGCTTCATCGCTGGCTTCGACATGGAGGTAGACAAAATCATGATCTTTGAGGGCCTCAAGGGCCGCAGCTGCCTTGCCTTCGTAATTGGTGGTATAGAGTCCGGTGGCGCCAGGAACGCGAATGATGTCCATTC
The DNA here is from genome assembly GCA_021286825.1 of Marinilabiliales bacterium. GTDB lineage: Bacteria > Bacteroidota > Bacteroidia > Bacteroidales > Prolixibacteraceae > CAINVV01. Next base: position 3,934 of record JAJTBP010000205.1, read on the forward strand.
CGGCATAGACACCGATACCCTGGATCAAGTCTACAGCTGAGATGACGGCTCCGGAAGCAATGCCATAGAGCTCCTTCAGGCTTTTCATCGCCGGTTTGTATCCGGGCGACCAGGGCCAGATGGAGTTGGCCGGCGACTTGCCCGCTGCCCTCCTTGCCACATTGACCGGATGATTTTCCAGCAGAATAGCCGATTTTCGGATCAGTTCATTCAGCAAGGCGGAGGTTTCTTCAGCAGATGGCTCAGCTGCTTTGGGCAGCAAGGGTTCATAGGGTTGACCCGGAACGTCATGCGGAGGGGTGCAAATCAATTGTTTGTTGCCACCCTTGATCACCAGCAAATGACGATAGGATACACCTGTATGAAATTGCACTGTCTCACTGCCCATGTTCCGGTTGAGATAACGAATCAGTTCTGCAGCCTCATCATTCGAAATGTGACCAGCCGAATGGTTCAGGATGATCTCCCCTTCCAGGGTGACAAGGTTACAACGCATGGCCAGATCCCCATCTTCCAGGTTGACACCGATAGAGGCAGCTTCGATCACGCCCCGTCCCTCATAAACACTTTCCACGTCATATCCCAGTACAGCCAGGTTGGCGACTTCACTGCCCGGATGCAACGAGTCGGGGATTGTCTTCAAAAGGCCATTCCTTCCCAATGCAGCCAGTCGATCCATGTTGGGCTTGCTTGCAGCCATGAGCGGAGTCATTCCGCCATGTTCTGATTCGGGATTGTCCGACATGCCATCTCCCAGTAGTATGATGTACTTCATATAAAACAGTGTTGTTTGTTGTTACCCTCATCACCTGCAGGAACAAACATGGAAGCCTGTTCCATTGCGAGGACTCATCTCTCTTAACGATTCATTTGTGTTGAAACCCTGTGACGGAACTTTTCATTCAAGGTTTACGCGCCGAAACATGAAAAGTTTTCAATCGCAACAGGAAGCTGTCCAACAAACGGATGGCTGGTCAGATGTTGGCTACCTTGATCAGATCGGCAAAAACGCCTGCTGCTGTAACTGCAGCACCCGCCCCATATCCTTTGATCAGCATGGGTGACTCGTTGTATCTTTCGGTGGTTAGCAGCACGATGTTGTTGCTTCCTTCCAGATCATAAAACGGATGACCCGGATCCACCACCCGCAAAGAGACAGAGGCCTTACCGTCCTCCATCAGTCCGACGAACCGCCACCGCTTCTTGCCCGCTTCCAATTGCAGGCGTTCCGCTTCGAAAAGGGCGTCCATCTGTGGAATATCCTTCCAGAAATCTTCTAGGGTGGAGGCAAAATACTGGTCCGGGATGAATCGGCGCTGAACTACATCTTCCTGACTCAGCCGGTAACCCGATTCACGTCCCAGGATGACCAACTTTCTGACCACATCGACGCCGCTCAGGTCGATCCGGGGATCGGGTTCTGAAAAACCCTTCTCCTTGGCCAGTTGGATGGCCTTGCTCAAAGGAATGTCGCTGCTGAGTGTATTGAAGATAAAATTGAGGGTCCCTGAAAGCACCGCTTCGATGCGGACAATGCGATCGCCCGAACGCATCAGGTCATTGATGGTGGAGATCAGGGGCAGACCGGCACCCACATTGGTCTCAAACAAAAATTTGACACCATGGGTAGCTGCCAGGGTCTTGAGTTCCCGGTAAGCCTCATAATCTGACGAGGCCGCCACCTTATTGGCTGCCACAATCGAGATAAAGTTATCCAGAATGGTTCTGTATTTTCCAGCCACACGCTGTTCTGCTGTACAGTCGACGAAAACGGAGTTGAACATGTTCATTCCGACCATCTGATCGCAAAAGGCATCAAGATCAGAGGGATCTCCCTCACCGCTTCTCAACCGATCCACGAGATTGGCCGGATCAAGGCCCTCACGGTTGAAGAGCATTCTCTTGGAGTTGGCTACACCACACACCTTGAGCAGCAACCGATGGTCGCGCTTCAGGTGTTCTTGCTGCAGACTGATCTGTCGAATCAAGTCGCGGCCCACTGTTCCAATGCCAACCAGGAAAATGTTGAGCTCGATGAAGGGCGAAAGGAAAAAGGACTCATGCACCACGTTCAGTGTCTTCCGCAGGTCCGATTTCTTGACAACCCAGGAGATGTTCTGTTCCGAAGCCCCCTGGGCGATGGCCACCACATTGATCCCGTTTTTCCCAATGGTATAAAATAACTTGCCGGCAATCCCGGCAGAATGTTTCATGTTTTCTCCCACGATGGCCACGATGCAGAGATCCTCTTCACTGCTTACCTTGTTGATGAGTCCGGAATGGATTTCCCTGTCAAACTCACGATGGATGGCCGCCTGTGCCTGCTCAC
>JAJTBP010000206.1 GCA_021286825.1 Marinilabiliales bacterium
AAACAGGAGATGAAAATTACCGCCCTTCGGTCGGGATGGGCGGAGCAAGATCCCTCCCTGTGGTGGGAAAACCTGAAACTGGCCTTGGCAGAGATCCTGCAGAAATCGGGAATTGAGCCGGCAAAGATCGACTCCATCGGTATCTCCTATCAGATGCACGGACTGGTGGCTGTCGACAAGCAGCAGGCGGTGCTTCGTCCCTCCATCATCTGGTGCGATTCACGTGCGGCTGTCTATGGGGACAAAGCCTTTTCAGTCCTGGGAGAAGAATTCTGTCTCTCCCACCTCTTGAACTCTCCCGGCAACTTTACAGCCTCCAAACTCAAATGGGTCAAGGAGAATGAGCCTGCACTCTATGAACGGATCGACAAGATCATGTTGCCGGGTGACTACATTGCCATGCGTATGTCGGGGAAGGTACAGACCACTGCCAGTGGACTTTCCGAAGGTATCTTCTGGGATTTTCGCGAGGAACAGGTTTCGGAAGATCTGCTCAGCCATTATGGTTTCGATCCACACCTGATCCCCGAAATCGTTCCCACCTTTTCTGAACAGGCCCATCTGACGGCAGCCGCAGCCAGGGAACTGGGATTGGCCGAAGGTACACCCATCTGTTACCGTGCGGGAGATCAGCCCAACAACGCCCTCTCCCTCAACGTACTGAATCCGGGAGAGATCGCCACCACAGCCGGCACTTCGGGTGTCGTTTATGGCGTGAGTGGCGAGGTAAAATACGATCCTCTGTCTCGTGTCAACACCTTTGCACATGTCAACCACACCACCCAAGCACCTCGTCTGGGCGTACTGTTGTGCATCAACGGCACAGGGATCCTCAATTCCTGGCTCAACAAAAATACCGGAAGCAGGCATTACAGCTACCCGGAGATGAATGAATTGGCAGCCTCCGTCGCGATCGGCAGTGAAGGGTTGACCATCCTACCCTTTGGAAATGGCGCCGAGCGGGTATTGGGCAATCGGAACATCGGCTCGCGTCTCTTTGGTCTCGAATTCAACACCCATCACGAGGCCCACCTTTTCCGTGCAGCCCAGGAAGGGATTGTCTTCTCCTTCCGCTATGGAATGGAGATCATGGAACGCATTGGCATCCAGGCAACTGTTATCCGGGCAGGGAAAGCCAATATGTTCTTAAGTCCGGTCTTCCGCGAGACCCTGGCAGGCATTACGGGTGCCACCATTGAACTATTCGATACGGATGGCTCCATCGGTGCGGCACGAGGTGCAGGCATCGGATCCGGCTATTACAAATCGGCAGGTGAGGCTTTTGCCACCCTGCGTAAACTGGAGGTGGTCACGCCGGAACTGGCGGCAAGACCAGCATACGAAGAGGCCTACCAGCGATGGAAAGGGCTATTGGAGCAACAGCTCACCCTTTTGTGAGTTAAGCAAAAATTGACACCTGTTAATTTCAGAAAAATAAAACAAACCATTTACACTAAATTTCATCGTCATGACCACTTTTAAAGGAAACAAAAGCTACTTCCCCGGCATTGACCGGATTCAGTACGAAGGACCACAATCCAAAAATCCCCTGGCATTCAAATATTATGATGCCGACAAACTGGTTCTGGGCAAGTCTATGAAGGAATACCTTCGTTTTGCCATCGCTTACTGGCATACTTTCTGCGGCGACAGCGGCGACCCGTTCGGACCCGGAACACAAAACTATCCATGGGTCGGTGCAGCCGACAAAATGACGGCTGCCCATGAAAAGCTGGATGCAGCCTTCGAATTCATCAGCAAGATCGGAGCCCCCTTCTACTGTTTCCACGACACCGATGTGGTGGGAGACGGAACCGTTTTCGAGATTGAAACACGCATGTCGGCCATCCTGGATTCCATCAAGGAGCGTCAGAAGGCTACAGGCATTCAGCTGCTTTGGGGAACCGCCAACGTCTTCTCCAATCCACGTTACATGAACGGAGCCTCTACCAATCCGGATTTCAATGTCCTGACCAATGCAGCCGTTCAGGTAAAAAACGCCATGGAGGCCACCCTTGCACTGGGGGGAACCAATTATGTCTTCTGGGGCGGTCGTGAAGGGTACATGAGCCTGCACAACACCGACACCAAAAGGGAACTGGAGCACATGGGCATGTTTCTGACAGCGGCACGCGACCACGCACGCAAACTTGGATTCAAGGGGACCTTCCTGATCGAACCCAAGCCGATGGAACCGATGAAACATCAGTATGATTTTGACTCACAGACCGTCATTGGCTTCCTGAAGCAGTTCGGTCTTGAGCAGGATTTCAAATTGAACATTGAGGTCAACCATGCCACCCTCGCCGGACATACATTTGCCCATGAACTGAGGATGGCACGCGACAACGGCATGTTTGGATCCATCGATGCCAACAAGGGCGACTACCAGAATGGATGGGACACGGATGAGTTCCCGACCAACATCTATGAGGTAACGGAAGCCATGATAGAGATCATTCAGGCAGGCGGTTTCACCAACGGAGGTATCAATTTCGATGCCAAGCGGAGGAGAAACTCCACCGATGTGGAAGATGTTTTCATTGCCCATGTGAGTGGAATGGATGTATTTGCGAGAGCTTTACTGGCCGCCGACAAACTGTTGAAGGATTCGGATTACCTCAAACTGAAATCCAACCGTTACGCCTCTTACGATGCCGGCAAGGGTGCCGAGTTTGAAGCGGGCAAACTGACGCTCTCCAACCTGTGCGAGATCGCCAAAACCGCTGGTGAACCGAAGCAGATCAGTGGAAAACAGGAGATGATCGAACAACTGATCAACTGTTACATTTGATTATGAAGCAACAAAACACCTTGTATGTAGCCGCCATCACCATGGTGGCTACACTTGGCGGACTTCTCTTCGGATACGACACGGCTGTCATCTCGGGAGCCGAGAAGTCGATACAGCTCTATCTGATCAACGGACTGGGCCTGGGTTCTCTGGCACACGGGGCTACCATCTCCAGCGCCCTGATCGGCTGCATCATCGGGGGAACCATCTCCGGATGGGCTGCTTCCAGGCTGGGTAGGAAAAATTCGTTGCTCCTCTCCGCTTTTCTCTTCTTTGCCTCCGCTTTGGGATCCGGCTGGCCGGAAACCTTTTTCTTCCAGCAAGGGGTCCCCACCATGGGACTGCTGTTGACTTTTAACCTCTACAGAATCATCGGCGGGATTGGTGTCGGACTGGCATCGGCTGTCTGTCCGATGTACATTGGCGAAATAGCCCCTGCAGCCATCCGGGGCCGACTGGTTTCCTTCAACCAATTTGCCATCATCTTTGGCATGCTCGTGGTCTACTTTGTCAATTATGGCATTGCCCACGGCCAGTCCATCGAATGGATCAACTCCACCGGTTGGCGTTGGATGTTTACCTCCGCCGCCATACCTTCCGGACTCTTTGCCTTCCTGTTGATTTTCGTACCGGAAACCCCGCGGTTTCTTGCGCTTCGCAACAAAGACAACGAGGCACTCCGCATCCTGACTCGGATCAACGGAAAAGAGGAGGCGACACGCATCATGAAAGAGATCAAAACTTCGGTAGAAGCTTCTTCCGGAAGACTCTTTTCCTATGGCAGTACGGTGATCGTTATCGGCATCCTGCTCTCTGTTTTTCAGCAGTTTGTGGGCATAAACGTGGCACTTTACTATGCACCGAGAATCTTTGAAAGCATGGGAGCCGCCAAGGATGCCTCCATGTTGCAAACAGTTGTGATGGGATTCGTCAACGTGGTCTTTACCGTTTTGGCCATTGTAACGGTAGACAAATACGGCAGAAAACCGCTGCTGATGATCGGATCGATCGGGATGGCCGTAGGAATGATCGCCATCGGCGCCCTTGCCTTCCTAAAGGTCATCGGCATCAGTACCCTCGTATTCATCATCGTCTATACCGCCTCCTTTATGATGTCATGGGGCCCCATTTGCTGGGTGCTCATTTCTGAGATCTTCCCCAACAAAATCAGGGGTCGAGCCATCGCCATCGCCGTTGCCTCCCAATGGGCCGCCAACTATTTCATCTCCTCGACCTATCCGGCCATGATGGAATTCAGTTCAGGTGCTACCTACTGGTTCTATGGAGCGATGAGCCTTCTCTCGTTCCTGTTCGTCTGGAAGATGGTCCCCGAGACCAAGGGAAAGACCCTGGAAGAAATGGAAGGATTGTGGCACAAATCGTCCTGAAAAGCCAAAGGCTCCGGGTTACAAAAGATGCGGAACAATTCGCTTCCAGGAGGTAACCTAAGCCAGATCATCCGGAGGCTGTCCGTCAGGGCAGCCTCTTTTTTTCCGCATCCGCGGATGAACGACACCGGCAGTCACCTCAATTTTCATCCTTTTGATCAATTTCATCCTTTTCAATTGAACAAATGTGCCCGGAAAAAGGTAAATTCACTATCCAACTCCTCCAAAAGATTGGATAGACCGAAATCAAACACAACGGATGCTATGAAAAAAGATGCAACGGCTTCTTTTGCCTCGATGAGTGATCCTTGTTTCCGAGACTTCCCGTTTCTGCTGAAAGCGGGGGCACTGCTCCTCTTCCTCTTCCTGACTTTTGGAGAGAGCTCTCTGGCCCAGTCAGACAACAAAGTATCTGTGGAGGTGAATGCAGACTTCGTCAGCCGTTACATCTGGCGCGGGACAGACATTGGCAATGGACCAGCCATCCAACCGGGAGCCACAGTCACCTGGAAAAATTTCACCCTGGGGACTTGGGCAAGCTATCCTCTGAATGGCAAAGGTGAAGCCGAAACCGATTTCTATCTCTCCAAAACCATTGGCTTTGCCAAAATTGACCTGTGGGATTACTGGAGTTTCGGAGAGTCGGGAGATTCTCGCTTTTGGGACTATCGGGAAGCAACCACCTCTCACCTGCTGGAGGCGCAGTTGCTGCTCTCAGGCAACGACAAGTTGCCATTCCATTTGCTGATGAGCTACCTCTGTTACGGTGCCGATCCTTCACGAAGTCTCTATCTGGAGCTACAATACGACCACAAGACGGAATATGCTGATTTCAGCGCTTTTGCGGGCCTTCAGGCCAAAGGAAACTATTACGCCGATAAGGCAGGCTTCGTGAACATCGGTTGCACCGCCAGAAAATCAATTGTACTGTCCGACAAATTCTCCCTACCCTTGAGCGTTAGCCTGATCCACAATCCTTCCCTTCAAAAAATGTGGCTCGTGGCTACGATTTCCTTTTGATGTTGCCGACGGATTTCATCCATCTTCCCGTTTCGGTATTCCAAAAGGTGCCTTTGATGTTCAGCGGATGGAACCTACAATGGTTGCCTGGGACCTCCTTCAACGATACCAACCATCCAACCGGCCAAGGGTGGATTCCGTTGAATCGCAGGCCTGAATCCTGTCTCTTCCCTTCCTGAACCTATTCACATTGAGATCTTCATCTATCTGATTATATGAATCTTAAGAAGAATTAAAAAATAAAAACAACGGATTGCAAAATTTGAGGAAAAAAATCCCGGGAGAACCGACATTTCCGATCTATTGTTGTACTTTTGCGACAGCTGAAAACAGAACCATATAAAATGGAAGAAGGCTCGAGTAGATACTTATTATTCATCCTGATGTAGTCAGGCAGTCCGGCCTTTGTCCGCCTCCTGGCTTCACCCAAAAAGCAAAGGAGGCTTGTATGACTTCAACCGTCCCGTTTTTTTTAAGCCGAATCATAGGTGCCAGGGTTTATGATACCCAACGAAATTTCGTGGGTGTCGTAAAGGATTTGCTGCTCAGTTCAGAATTGCCCACAAACCCTGAAGCGCTTGAGCGACCTGTCGTGCATGGGATCTCATTGGTCATCAACAAGCAGGTTCGCAACCTCTCCTTCGATCATTTTGATGTAGCCAAGAAGAATCGTACGCTCTTTGTCACCTGCACGCGGTTGGAAGATCTGACGGCCCAGCAGATGGAGATCAGCATTCCGCTCGGAGAATTGGTTCTGGACAAGCAAATCGTAGACCTGAATGGACGCAAGGTGGTTCGGGTCAACGATGTCCGATTGGCCACCATCAACAACATCACCTATGCGATTGCCGTGGATGTGGGCATCGAAGGCTTGTTGAGAAGAATTGGCATCGTTCAGCCCATCCGTTTCCTCTTCTCCCTCTTCAAAGCCAACATTCCTTCCAAGTTCATCTCATGGGATGACATGGAGGCCATTGACTATGCCAATCTCGGGATCAAGCTCTCCTCTTCCTACACCAAGCTGAACACACTCCACCCTTCGGATCTTG
>JAJTBP010000207.1 GCA_021286825.1 Marinilabiliales bacterium
TTATGCTGTTTACAAGGATTTGATAACCAACGCAGCTGGCAAATATGGGGCCTATATCATCATGCCCGCCACCTTCGAAAACTCATTGGAGCTAATTCGCAGACTCCCGGCGGAGAAGGTTTACATCCTGGACCGCCTGAAACCGGATCTTGCCGATTATCCCGTCATTTATCAAGACTTCGAACAGGATGTATACGACGGAATGATGGCCGGGAAGGAGCTATTTCTCAAGTACCAGAAACTGATCATGGTATTCCCGGGAGGCAAGGAACCCGAAGAGCGGGTGACCGGCTTCCTGCGATTTTGCCAGGATTGGGGTTTCGAACGTGAAATCATTCGGTCCCTCGATCGACGGACAGTCAGGCAAGGAGAGGCCTATCTGGTGGTATCCGATCGAAACCTCGTTAAAATTGTCCAGCAGGCCGATGCAGCCAAACTTACCCTGGGCCACGATATCGGCCTCGTTTCCTTCAACGATACCATGCTTAAAGAGGTGGTCGGGTCGGGTATTACCACCCTCTCGACCGATTTTGTCCGCATGGGGCATGACCTCGCAGAAATGATCGGAAGTCAGCGTAAAGCCCATGTGAGAAATCCCTCCCGGCTCATCATCAGGAAATCCTTGTGAAACCAGGCCCTAATCAAACCGGATGAAATGCTCTAAAACATTTTTTTGCCTCGGCCATTCAGATGAAAATACCCTACATTTGCCTACCAGTACCTACCAGTTATCCATTAAAATAAAACCATATGACAACCGAACAACTGAAAGAAAAATTTATTGAGAAGTATGGACCGGGCGAGGTGAACGGCTATTTCTCCCCGGGTCGCGTCAACCTGATCGGTGAACATACCGATTACAATGGCGGATTTGTATTCCCTTGTGCCCTGAGCTTCGGGATTTATTGTCTGGTTCGCAAAACAGCCCGCAAAACCGTTCGTTTTGCCTCCTTGAATCTGCCTTTTGAAGCAGAGGTAAAAGTCACGGAGCTTAACCAACGCGTAGGCAAGGAATGGGTCAACTATCCCATAGGTGTCTTTGCCCAATTCATGAAAAAGGGGATCACCTTCGAGGAGGGTGCCGATCTTCTATTCTGGGGAGATGTTCCCACAGGTGCCGGCCTCTCCTCCTCGGCAGCCATGGAGGTGGTAACGGGTGTGATGATCAACGACCAATACAACATCGGCGTCGATAAGGTTGAGATAGCCCTGATGGGACAGAAGGCTGAGCATGAGTTTGCCTTGGTCAACTGTGGCATCATGGACCAGTTTGTTTCAGCCAACGGAAAGAAGGATCATGCCGTCTTCCTCAATTGCGACACCTTGAAATATGAGCTGGTTCCGGTTGTCCTCAAGGGTGTGAAAATCGTCATCAGCAACACGAACAGTCCGCACAAACTGGACTCCGGTAAATACAACGAACGGGTTGCGGAATGCAAGGCTGCCGTGGCAGCGATCCAACCTTACAAACAGATTGCCGCCTTGGGTGAACTTTCCTGGGAAGAGTTCCTATCCGTCGAAGACAAAATCGAAAATGAGACAGTCCGCCGCCGGGCTCGTCACGTGGTAAGCGAGATCAAACGGACAGAAGATGCAGTGAAAGAGTTGAGAGCGAACAATCTGGAAAAATTTGGCCAATTGATGAACGGTTCGCACGATTCGTTGCGCGATGACTATGAAGTAACCGGCTTCGAACTGGATACCATGGTAGAAGAGGGTCGCAAGATCGCGGGTGTGATCGGCACCCGCATGACCGGTGGTGGTTTTGGCGGCTGCACGGTTAGCCTTGTCCGGGATGAAGCAGTGGATACCTTCGTTGAGCAGGTAGGTCGAAACTACGAACAAAAAACCGGTTTGAAACCGGTATTCTACGTGGCTGAGATCGGTGACGGCGGCAAGAAATTATTTTAGATCAACCCTTCAATTAAACCCTAAGCAATGACAAAATCTGACACCGGAAACAAATACCTGTTTCCGCTCATCGTGATGGCATCCCTCTTTTTCCTTTTTGGATTCATCACTACCATGAACAACTCAACCATCGACTTCCTAAAAAATGCCTTTGGATTGAATGATGTTCAGAAGCAGCTTCCCAACACCTTCTTTTATGGCGCATATATCCTTTCCGTGCCGGTCGGACTGATGCTGACCAAGATCGGATACAAGAACGGTGTTTTGCTCGGACTTGCCCTGATTGCCATTGGATTCTTCCTTTGCATTCCAGGTGTGGGAATGGGCTATTATGGATTTCTGAGTGCCGTTTCGGTATTTGCCGTCGGCGTAGTGATCCTTCAGGTAGTAGCCGGTCCCTATGTCAATGCCATGGGTAGCCCGGAGACAGCCGCCAGTCGTCTCACCTTGACCAATGCCCTTAACTCCGTGGCAACGGTCATCGCCCCCATCTTCGTCTCCTTGTTGCTGGTGACGCCAAAGATTGAAGCCGGATCCCACCTCGAGAACAGTGCCATCCTCCAGATCGTAAAAGGACCGTTCCTGATGATCGGCGTCGTGACACTGGCCATTCTGGTCGTCATGTTCTTTTTAAAACTGCCTGAAATTCATGAAGAAGAGGCCGCCGGCGCTGAAGGGAAAAGCTACAAATCCAGCGCATTCAAATACACCCATGTCTGGCTTGGTTCGCTGGCCATCTTTTTCTACATGGGTGTCGAGATCGGCATCTCCAGTTTCTTCCCCGATTATGTGACCCACCTCAAGCTGGAAAACATCTCGGCTATTGACATGCTTAAATTTTACTGGGGCGGACTGATGGTTGGCCGTATCATCGGTATCTTCATCCTGCAACGCTACAAAGCAGCCCAGATCCTTACCATTTGCGCCTTCGGCGGAGCGCTGCTGCTGGCAGCCTCTTTCATGCTGGGCGCCGGTTCTCCCGATTTGTCCATGTGGCTCTTCCTTGGGACCGGACTTTTCCATTCCATCATGTGGCCGGTCATCTACAACCTCGCACTCGAAGATCTCGGTCCCCATTCGAAAGTAGCCTCCGGAGTGATTGCCACTTCGGTGATCGGTGCAGCAATCCTGACACCCATCATGGGCGCCATCAAATCGGCCACCGGATCTGTGGTGATAGCCGTCAGCTGCATGTTTGTCTACTATGCGTACCTGATTTTCTTTGCCCAGAAGGGATCAAAAATCAGGTAAGATTCTATACCGGACAGGTTCCGGCAATGTATGGCTTAGATCGGACGGGAGGTGAAATCCTCCCGCCCCTTTTTCCCTAAAACCTTCGTTATGAGACCATTGTTGTCGACTGCGGCTGCCTTTGGCTCTGCCTTGGCCATTTTGCCACTTGCTGCCCTTGCAGGGGAAAAGCACACCAACATCGTGGTGGTTTTCATTGATGACATGGGATATGGAGATTTGGGTTGTTACGGTGCAACCGGATACTCCACTCCCAACCTGGACCGGATGGCTTCCAAGGGAATCCGCTTTACTAATTTTGTTTCGGCCCAGGCGGTATGTAGTGCCTCGCGGGCGGGAATCTTGACCGGATGCTATCCCAACCGTGTGGGAATCTCCGGTGCCTTGATGCCGGATAGCAAAATTGGACTGAATCCGAATGAGGAGACCATCGCCGAAGTGCTCAAGAAACAGCACTACAAAAGCATTGCCATCGGCAAATGGCACCTCGGGCATAGGAAGGAATTCTTGCCACTGCAGCAGGGATTTGACGAGTATTTTGGATTGCCCTATTCCAATGACATGTGGCCGGTGGATTATGATGGCAAACCGCTGACCAAAGAACGCAATCCGCGAAAATCCACCTATCCGCCACTGCCACTGATGGAAGGCAATGAAAAGATCCGGGAAATCAGGACACTGGACGATCAGTCCGAATTGACGACCCTCTACACTGAACGGGCGGTGAAGTTCATCAACGAAAACAAAAAGAGCCCCTTCTTCCTCTATCTGGCCCATTCCATGTGCCATGTCCCAATCGCCGTTTCGTCCAAGTTCAAGGGCAAAAGCGAACAGGGATTGTTTGGGGATGTGATCATGGAAATCGACTGGTCGGTGGGAGAAATTCTGAAGGCACTGGAAAAGAACGGTCTCAGAAAAAACACCCTGATTGTCTTTACGGCAGACAATGGCCCATGGCTGAATTACGGCAATCATGCCGGATCGGCAGGCGGCTTGCGTGAGGGAAAGGGTTGCAGTTTTGAAGGGGGACAGAGGGAGCCTTGTATCATGCAGTGGCCTGGCCACATCCCGGAAGGCATCGTCTGCAACAAGCTTGCCTCGACGATCGACCTTCTGCCCACTTTTGCGGCCCTAACCAATGCCCCTCAGCCGGAAAAGAAGATCGATGGTGTCAACATTCTCCCGCTGTTGCTGGGTGACCAAGCGGCCAATCCACGCACCACCTTCCTTTACTATTACCGAAAAAACAACCTGGAGGGTGTCCGAATGGGGAATTGGAAACTGGTTCTGGCCCATCCCGGCCGAACCTATCATGGTTTTGCCCCGGGGAAAGATGGATATCCGGGCGGTACCACCGAGGACTTCCGTTTCAAGGAAGAGCTTTTCGACCTTCGCAGGGATCCCGGAGAACAATACGACGTAAGTGCTGAAAATCCCGAAATCGTGAAAGAATTGAAAAAAATTGCCGATCAAGCAAGGGAAGACCTGGGAGATGACCTCACAGGCAATCCCGGCAAAAACAGAAGAGAGCCAGGGAAGGTCTCAGAATAGGGTGACTTAAGCCCATTTCCGCACCAACCAGCCCCTACGGGCTCCCATCGAACCTTGAAATCATTTTTATCCACATAGACCAAACTCATGAAAAAACTGTTCATTCTATCCCTCGTTTCCTGCCTGCTGTTGATGATGGGCTGCAAGCCAACTCCCAAACAAGTTGCAGTCATCCCCGGCAGGTGGACACCAGAAAAGGCACAAGCCTGGAAGAGCTCCCATGGATGGTTACGGGGATCGAACTTCAATCCCAGTACCGCCATCAACCAGTTGGAGACCTGGCAGGCCGAATCTTTCGATACCACCACCATCAACCGCGAGCTGGGCTGGGCCCAAAGCATCGGTTTGAATGCCATGCGTGTGTTCCTGCACCATGTTGCCTGGGAAACAGACAAGGAAGGATTTAAAAAGCGGATGGATCAATATCTGAAGATCGCCACCGCTCATGGGGTTCAGACCATCTTTGTCTTTTTTGACGATTGCTGGAATCCTACATACAAAGCAGGCAAGCAACCCGAACCCAAACCAGGCATTCACAATTCCGGATGGGTTCGCGATCCGGGAGAGCTGCTCTATACCGATACCACCTTGGTACATACCCTGGAAGCCTATGTGAAGGATGTGCTGACTACTTTCAGGGATGATCAGCGCATTGCCCTGTGGGATCTTTACAACGAACCAGGCAACTCAGGTTATGGCAACCGATCCATGCCTCTGCTGCAAAAGGTATTTATCTGGGCAAGGGAGGTGAATCCTTCCCAGCCGCTTTCATCAGGCGTCTGGAGTCTTCCGCTGAAGGAGCTGAATGCCTTCCAGGTGGCCAATTCAGACATCATCACTTACCACAATTATGACGACCCGGTCAAGCACAAGGCAGCCATCGATACCCTCAGGAAATGCAACCGTCCCCTTGTCTGCACCGAGTACATGGCCAGGAGGAACAACAGTCTCTTTACCAACATCATGCCTTTGTTGAAGAAGGAAGATATTGCCGCCATCAACTGGGGATTGGTAGCCGGAAAGACCAATACCAAGTATGCCTGGAGCGAACCGATGCCGGATGGTTCGGAACCCAAACTCTGGTTCCATGAGATCTTCCGACCAGACGGTAGCCCATACAAGACCGAGGAGACAGAGCTGATCAGGTCGCTGACCCTGGGTAAATGAAGGTTTGATACACGAGGATTACGATGGATCGCTGCAGTTTCTTTGATCCGGCAGGGTCCGTCAAACCAGAGATTCGCGCAAGGTTCTGCAAGTAACACAAATAAAATTTCGTTTCTATGAGATCAATTGTTGGACTGCTTTTTATGCTGATGACCTTGACAGCATTGGCAAAGGATTATACCGTCAACTCTCCTGACGGAAAGATCACCGTCAAGGTGACATTGGACCATCAGATTCATTGGTCGGCCATGGTTGGGAATGATCTGATTTTTTCGGACAACCGTCTGAGTCTCGATTTGGGTGACAA
>JAJTBP010000004.1 GCA_021286825.1 Marinilabiliales bacterium
ATGCCATTGCTGCTGCCGACGAGTGTATGAAGGATTCGGGGATCGACCTCGCTGCATGTGACCGCAACCGGTTTGGGGTCATCCTGGCGACAGGCATCGGTGGGATATCCACCCTGGAAGAAGAGCTGCTGGCTTATGGAGCCAATGGCATGCTTCCCCGGTTTAGTCCGTTTTATATCACCAAAATGATTTCCAACATTGCAGCGGGACAGCTGTCGATCCGTTATGGATTGCACGGCATCAGCTATGCGATTACCTCGGCTTGTGCCGCTTCGAACAATGCCCTGGCCAATGCCTTGGACCTCATACGGTTGGGACGAGCCGAGATCATGTTGGCGGGCGGGTCGGAAGCAACGATCACACAGGCTGCCATTGGTGGATTCAACGCGATGAAGGCGCTTTCCACGGCCAACGATTCGCCAGAGACGGCCTCACGTCCCTTCGACCGGGCGCGTGATGGTTTTGTCGCCGGTGAGGGGTCGGGTGTGCTGATGGTCGAAGAGTTGGAACATGCTTTGAGAAGGGGTGCCAGGATCTACTGTGAGTTGGCCGGTTACGGATCGGCATCCGATGCCTATCATGTCGCGGCAACGCATCCGGAAGGATTGGGGGCCATCTTGTCGATGCAGGGAGCCTTGCAGGATGCAGGGATCATGACGCGTGATGTCTCCTACATCAATGCCCATGCAACTTCGACGCCGGTTGGTGACATCAGCGAGTGCAAAGCCATTGAAGAGGTCTTCCTTCAGGATGCAGAGGCAGTGCAGATCAGTGCCACCAAATCCATGACAGGCCATCTCTTGGGTGCAGCCGGTGCCATTGAATCCATTGTGTGCGTCAAAGCCATCGAACATAACAGGATTCCACCCACCCTCAACCTGGATGAACTGGATCCTGCCATCTCTTCCCGATTGAAACTGACACCGGGTAGAGCCATTGAAAAAGAGGTGGTGGTGGCACTCAACAATACTTTCGGTTTTGGCGGGCACGCCACTACCACCGTTTTCAGAAAGTACACCCGATAACCCGATAAGATCGGCAGTTCCGTCGATCCGGAAGTTTGATTTGATTGGCAACACCACCTTCGCGATAGGTTTCCTGATGCCGGGCAGGGCATGATGTCCCGATGCAATTTCACTTTTTGAAGCGTACCCAATCGATCTCGACAGCGCCTTCTTCCAGTTGGACGAGGATCGAGTGCACCCCCTTGATTTTTTGCAACACCCTGGTTTCGGTCAGCTGCATCTCGGTACCCGGCTGAAGGATGGCTTCGGCGATCGGTAGACCGGTTGGACTGTCGATCAGCAACCGAAGTCTGCTGTTTCGGGAGGCTACCGCCCGAATCTCCAGTTTCTTCTGGTTTTTCCGTCCAAAGTCGACCGCGTTGTAACGTACCCAGGCATTGGGGGCATCCAGTTTTAGTTTCCATCCATTGAAAACATTTGTGCTGTCCAGCTGGCAGATGGTGGCCCCGTTGGGACTGAGCGCTGAATACCTGTCCAGTTCTATTTTGGCAGTTGCAGGGGTAAGTCCGACGCCGCGCAGGGTTGGCACCACTTTCTGTATCGATCCATCCTTCCCGAAGAAGAGGCTGTCGATGCGCACCGACCGGTTCTTGTCGAATTTCGGGGAGTAGTCGTTGTGATGGTAGAAGAGATACCATTGCCGATTGTACTGAACGATCGACTGGTGGTTGGTCCAACAGGCGGTTGGTGACTCGTCCATGATGACACCACCGTAGACAAAGGGGCCCATCGGGGAGTCACTTACGCTGTAGACCAGCTCTTCAGTCTTGTGCCGGACCAGCGGGTAGGTCAGGTAATATTTTCCATCCTTTTCGAAGGCAAAGGGACCCTCTTTGAATCCTTTGGGCAACCCGTCGATCACCTTGGGTTCGGAAGCCAGTTCGGTCAGGTTTCCTTTCATTTTGGCCATGGAGAGACCACCGCCACCGGCCCAGTAGATGTAGGCCTGACCATCCTTGTCGAGCAGCACGCAGGGGTCGATGCCATGGATGCCTTGGATGGGTTTGGGTTCGAAGGCAAAGGGGCCTTCCGGCCGGTCGGCAATCCCGACCCCAACGCCGAAACCCTTGCCCAACGAAGGATTCAAATTCGCCGGGAAGAAGAAATAGTATTTGCCCCCCTTCTCCACGCAATCGGGAGCCCACATGCTGTAGGAGAGCGAGTCTACCCATGGAATTTTACTCTGGGAAGTGATGAGGCCATGGTCATTCCATTCGGTCAGATTCGTCGATGAAAACACATGATAATCTTCCATGCAGAACCAGTCTTTCCTGCCCGGTTTGGTAGCGGGGGTGGGGATGTCGTGCGAGGGGTACAGGTAAATTTTGCCTTTGAAGAGCCGGGCCGTAGGGTCGGCACTAAACTGGTTGCGGATGACCGGGTTCTGGCTCCAACCGAGATGGATGCCAAGGGTCAAAAAGAGCAGGATCAAAAGCTGTTTTTTCATTTTCCGGTGATTGGGAGGGCTAAGGATTGAGATATCTGGTCGCTGATGTGAAAAAAGTCGAAATCGGCATATCCGCCGGGTTGGCTGGTCGAATAGTGGAAGAGGCCGAAACGGTATCCCATGAAATGTTCCATGAGGGTATATTCCATTTTCAGCGGCCCGCCGATGGGCATCCATTTTCGTCCATGGGTGCTGTAATAGAATCGGGCGATATCTTTCCTCTCGCGAAAGTCGCATTCGATCTTCAGCTGTACCGTTTTTTTGTGGTAGGGGATCGACTGCAGTTCAACCGGTTTGTTGGATTCGGCACTCACCATCGACAGGTATCTTTTCCCATGCAGGACCTTGATCCCTACCTGGCCGAATTTGCGCTGCAAGACGGAGAGGCCGGCGAAGTCGCCCTCTTTCATTCCCGAAACATCCAGCAGGGTGACGCCGGAGCAGACGGGTCCGAAGGTGCGTTGGGTCAGTGTATTTCTGGATTTGACGAAGAGCGAATCGGTCCGGTTTGTATGCAGCCGCAGGAATCCTTTGCGCTCGGTAACCGACCAGAGATCAGGGTCCGGGTTGTGGTTCCATTGCCAGACAAGCGGAAGAGCGGGATCCCCCGGCGAGCGGGTGAACTCATCCGAAGAGACGATGCCGGGGATCAATCCTTTTGAGGCGGGCAGCTCCAGCTGCTCCGGTACTTTTCCGTTGGTGCCCAGGACGGGCCAGCCCTCTTCCCAACTGACAGGTACCAGGTAGGGAATTCGCCCCACCGATCCGTAGTCACGAAAAAGATAGGCAAACCAACGACCGTCGGGTGTGTCGATGAGGCCACCTTGTGCAACCCCCAGGTCCTGGAAGACCATCTTCCCTTCGTAAGGACCGGTGATCTTGTCGGCCCGGTGCACCACCACGGTACGCATGCCCCCTTTGGGCCAGGTGATGTTGAAGAGGTAGAATTTGCCATGGATTTTGAAGAGTTGCGAACCTTCGGCTCCCAGCATGATGGAGGGCCCGGCCGGGGCACTGGCGTTTTCGATCAGGATCCGGTCTGTCTCGGGTAGGATGCCGGAAAGATCCGGCTTGAGTTCCACCAGATGAAGCTTGCCATTGCCGTAGATCAGGTAGATCTTCCCATCCTCGTCGAACCAAAGAGTGTGGTCGTGGAGCGCCGGTTTAAAGGAGTGTTCGGTCCAGGGACCCTTCCGGATGTCGCGGGTCGTGTAGAGGTAGGTCTTGCCGGTGGTCTGCGAAAAGGTGGAGAGGTAGAACAGGCCCTCATGGAAGCGGAGGCAGCTGGCCCAGGAACCACGGCCGTAGGTGCTCTTGCCGCCGGTGAGGTTGAGGGCATCGGTGTTGTCGAGCGACTGATAGGCGTAGTTGATGATGGTCCAGTTGACCAGGTCCTTCGATTCCATGATCGGAACCCCAGGGTTCATGTGCATGGTGGTGTTCGACATGTAGTAGGTTTCGCCAACACGAATCATCGACATGTCGGGAACATCGGCCCAGATGACCGGGTTTCGTGCCCCATCCGACTGGCCCAATGCCATCAGACCCTGCATCAAAAGGATTAAAAAGATCCAAAAACCTCTGTTCATCATTCCTTGTTTGGTGGTTGGGATAAAAGATATATCGGGGGATCGCAGGGCGACCCATCCGCCTTTTTCATCATTTGAACAGCAGTTGCGCAAAATTGTAGAGGTTGTTTCGCCAGACAGGCCAGGCATGTCCTCCCGGATATTCGCTGTAGCTATATTTGATTTTCAACTCATCCAGCCGGTTGCGCAGGATCTGTCCGTTTTTCCAGGCGATGTCCTCCTGGCCGCCCTGAGAAAGCCAGAGGACTTTGAGGTTGTTGTACTGTTCGGGATGCTCTTTCATCCGGTTGTACTGGCTTTCCGCGAGGTCGTTTTGACGGGGCAAGATCCAGCCGGAGCTGAAGACGCCGAGATAGGCGAATTTGTCGGGGTTGTTGATCCCGGCATAGAGGGTCTGGATCCCTCCCATGGAGAGTCCGGCCAGTGCCCGGGAAGCCACATCGGTCTTGCAACGGTAGTTTTTTTCCACGTAGGGAATGACTGCCTCCAGAAGCTCCTTCTGGAAGAGTTTCAGGGACTCTTCGCTGAACCCATTGACCGGCATGTTGCCGTCGGCCATTACCACCAGCATGGGAACGGCCTTCTTTTGGGCGATGAGGTTGTCGAGGATCAGGTCGGCCTTTCCCTGGGTGGCCCATCCGCTTTGGTCTTCTCCTCCGCCGTGTTGGATGTAAAGCACCGGATATTTTTCCTCCGGATGCTGGTCATAACCCGTTGGCGTATACAGATAAAAGGAGCGCCAGCACTTCAAGATGCCGGAATAGTAGTGGCCGATCCGAATCTCACCATGCGGGACGTTTTTCAGTTCGTAGTAGCCATCGCCACGAAAGGGCACCTCGAGGCCACTGGCCATCCTGCCCATGCCATAGAAGGTCTGGCTAGACGGATCGCAGATGGCAACACCATCCACGATGAGGGAATAGTAGTGGAACCCTTCGCTCAGGGAATCGGTGGTTACCTCCCAGATTCCCTCGGTATTCTTTTTCATCTCATATTTCTTCACCAGGTCCAGCTGGACTCGTTGTGCATCGGGAGCCTTAAACCGAAAGATGGCTTTACCCGAAGGCAGCACCTGCGGATAGCGGGCCGACCGGACGTTGCTTGCAGCGGGGACGGAGGCATTGCCGATCTGATCAAAAAGGGCAGGATCCGGCGTTTTGAAAAGCATCTGGGAAAACATGAAGAGTCCGTTTTTCCATACCTTGAAGTCATGGTAGCCATGCTCAATGAAGTAGACATGCGGCACTTGGAAACCTTGCAGGTAGTCGTGGGTCCGTTTGCTGAAGGTGATGAGTCCGTCCTTGTCTCCGCAGGAGATCCACAGCAGCTTCAGCAGGCTTTTGGTTTTTGCCGGATCCGGCATCAGTTCCTCTGGCTTTTTGGTATTGGGAGCGGCAGAGAAGGCACCTACCCAGGTGAACTTGTCGAGGTTGCCCAGTCCAAAATTCAGGGACTGACCGCCACCCATCGAAAGACCGGCAATGGCACGGCTTTCCCTGTTGGCAAGGACCGGGAATTTCTTTTCGACATAGGGAATGAGGTCTTTGAGCAGGTCTTTTTCAAAATTGGCAAAGGCCTGGACCTTGTCGGGGGCCATGATGTTTCCGGTGGCCCTGTCGTCCTTCATGGCCCTGCCATTGGGCATGACCACGATCATGGGAACCAGTTTGTTCTCGGCATAGAGGTTGTCCAGGATGATCTGCGGTTGTCCACCATTGAGCCACTCTTTCTCATCTCCGCCAATGCCGTGCAACAGGTAAAGGACGGGATATTTTTTCTCTTTGGAGTATCCGGGTGGGGTATAGATCAAAGCCTTACGATTCAATCCCACGGTTTTGGAGGGATAGGTGATCGTGTCAATTTTCCCTTGCGGTACATCGGTCCGTTGCAGATCGAATCCCGGTGCTGCGGGAACGAGGGCGTTTTGTCCAACGACGGAGAGAACCGTCAGAAGGAAGAGCACGGAAGTAAAAAAGAGCTGTTTCATGGGGAAAGTGTTGAATGATTTAGCGTTGTCCGGATGGTATGGGGATGGGTTGACCTGCCGGGATCGGTGAGCCAAAGTAGGGTGTTCCATCGGCCTTCCAGCCGAAAGGTTGCATCCTTACGTCGCGGTCCCATCCAGGATCTGTTTTACGTTTGGAATGGTAGATGATCCAATCTTCCTTGTCGTCGGGGGATTTGACGAAGGAGCAGTGCCCCACGCCAAAGACCTTGTCGGTTCCCTCGAAAACCGGTCCCGATTTTTTCCAGGAGGCCGGGTCAAGCAGGTCTCCCTCCGGACGAACCAATTCGAGCAGTCCGAGGCGATAGGAGACCAGCCAGGACTCGCGGCAAGAGTAGACGATGAACAGTTTGCCGTTGTGTTGCAGCGGTTCGGGTCCTTCGTTGAGGTTCAGCGGTCCGCCGGTCTCCCAGGGTTCCACGGGCGAGGATAGCTTTACCCTTTTCCCCGTCAGGGTATAAGGGTTGCTCATCTTCGAGAGGTAGAGGTGCTGGGAAGTAGCATCGGTCTTCTCCTGTTTTTCCCAACCCGACCAAACGGCATAGAGGTTCCCGCGGTATTCGAAGAGAGTCATGTCGATGGCCCAAATGTTGCTATATGGATCCTCCGGATGATCGCCGGTATAGAGTTGCCCCATCTCCTCGTAGGCACTGAACGGATCCTCATTGGCCGAGCGAAGGACGCCGGTTCGTTGGTGAATGAATGGCGGACCGGATTCACCCGCTGCATAATAGACGTACCACCTTCCCTGAAGGAAATGGATCTCCGGAGCCCAGACACAGGAGCGGTTCCACCCGTTTTGCGGGGCGGTCCAGATCGTTTTGGACTCGCCCGGTTTGGTCAGCGCCAGGGATCTGCTCACCACGATGCCATTGTGGGCAGAGCGGCTGCCGACATAGAGATGGCCCACTTTTGTGATCCAGGGATCGGCTCCCCTCCAGACAGGATTGGCAAACATACCGGCTGGCAGCGAATCCGGCTGGCTCTTCAGGGACGACTGTGCCATAAGCGTCCATGGCGAAGCAAGAAGGCAGAAGGTCAAGCAAAAGAAGAATGGTTTTTTCATGGAACGCAACAATGGGTGCAAAAGGATGAGGGTGGAATAAAATGAAGCTTGCCGATCCGCCTTTATTTTCAACAGAAAGGCGGATCGCTTGTCAGCACCTTCTGTGGCCATCGATGTCCCGGAAGTCCACTGCGTAGTGCGTTCCGTCGCGGAGGGTCAGCTCTGTGCCGAGCGCCGAGCCGGTGGCGGTGACCTCTTGCACACGGAAGTTTGCGATGGGGGAGAGCTCCTCTGCCGTCCATTCACTGTCGTCCGTTTTGTGCAGCAGGGCAGTGATCATCAATTCCATGGCCGGATTTTTCGCCACTCTTTTCTTGTGGGCAAAGATGACGGTACTTTCGTCGGCTTCGGCATTGTGGTCGGGATGGACAAGCGTTTGCAGGTCGTCCCACCCCTTGTAGCAGATTAAGGCCACGCTTCTGCCTGGAATGGAAGCCGTCATCACCTGTCGGCCGTCTGATTCAAAATGGCGAACCACCGCTGGTGTTCCCTTCAGATGGGGCAATCCAAAGTGGCCCAATGTCAGTTCGTATTCGAAGGCCAGACGGGTTCGGTCGACGCGGATCACTCCTCCAGGGATGGTGATCTCTGCCAGGTCGATGATGTACCCGACCCCGTTGTTGGGGGGTTTGCGCATGATGGCCTGACGGTATAGGACTCCGTTCCGGACACCGTTGTAGAGCATGCTTTGGGAGGTGGTGTACCGGTTGTTCTTTTCGGCATCGTTTTCGATTTTCAGTCCGGTGAGGTAGAAATTGACATCATCCCCCCTGAGATCTCTGGGGTCCAGGCTGCGAAAACTGTATTCCATGGAGGTGCCTCCGGCAGGATTGTGGTCTTCCCATGGGAAATGGGTGTTGTAGACCATCTTGGAGTAGTTGGGATCATCGTAATAGACCTTCCCGGGGATGATTTCGGCGGTGCCGGTCTTGCCATGGTTGACCAACATCAATCCCGGATTCTCCAGCAGCACCAGTTTGGAGTCGTTCCCCAGCTTTTCCCATTCGCCCTCATTTTCGACGGCCGTCCAGAAGGGAGAATCTTCCGGCAAGGCAAGGCAGATGAAGGGGAGGAACATCAGGAACGGACTTCCGGCACAGCTGTAGTTCTGCACCATGTACTCCTTACGTCCGTAGAAGCCCAGACTGGGGATGTCGTTGCAAAAGAACTCCTCCCGTGTGACGAACTGCAGCAGGGATCCCGAGCAGAGCCGCCGCGCCCAACCGGCATCCAGGGTGGTCTTCTCCTTCAGCATGAAGGCAACGGGAAAGGCACCGGAGACCCAGGTACGGTAGCAGATGCTTCGCGACCACATGTTGATGTATCCGTCGCGTGCAAAGAAGGCGGTCACCGATTCCATCAGCTTCTTGGCCGAGGTCTCGATGATCTCGGCAATTTCCGGATAGTATTGATCTCCGAAAGCGCGGTTCCAGATGGTGGTGTAGACGATGAAGAGGCTGATGGAATAGTAGTTGTAGGTCTGTTCCAGGTACCAGCCGTCGCCCGAGTGGTAGGAAACCACCCACAAGAGATGGCTCTTCAGCAGCTCTTCGTCAATGGGATAGCCATATTTCCTGAGAAAAGAGAGGGCACAAATGTTGAAGATGCGCCAGTTGTTTTGCGTGGTTCGGTGGTGGGCCCATTTGGAGATGGAGACCACCATTTCCTCCTTTTGCTGCTCGGTATATTGGCTCCAGAGGGTGTCAGGCAACAACAAAAGCGTCTTGAAGAGACCTCCGAATTCACAGGTAAACTGGTAGTTGGAATCCGGCAGCTCTTCCGGGAACGGGATTGAATTGGGATGACCCGGGGTAAAGGCGTTGTAAAACTGGCGTGCGTAGTATTCCCTCAAGTTGATTCCGCGAATGGTGGTTGACGGATCGATGTGAATGAGCGGACCGGCCAGGGTGAAGGTCCGTTCCAGCGCTTCGAATTCGGCAGAACGGTAGCGCCAGTCGGGAGCACCTGGTTGCGGATAGGTCTTGCCCGGTACGATGGGAAAATTGATGGGTGTGTCGAGGGAGTCGACATGGGTAAAGGCACGATCCAGCAGATATTTGGCCAGTTCAATGTAGTGTTTTCTCGTCATGCCCGTGAATGGACTACGTCCAAAATCGGGATCAGCGACATGGAATGCTTTTGTCATAAATTTTTTGCTTGGGTATGCAAGGGTTGAACCATTTGCCAGCCGGCGGAATTAGACGCTTTGGCAGGTATCCCAATGGAAAGTCCTTCCTGCCAAGTCCAAGCTCTCTGGCTACCTGGTATTGTTGGTTTTTGTTTGTTGTTTTAGCTGAGAACAAATTTGACAGAAAAATTTCGTTTATCCGCATTTGGCTCAACCTTTTTTCTCTTCATTTGGTTGGCAAGAGGATGCTTCGGATCGAGCGAATGCGTCCGACGAAGGAGTGAAATGGTTCACTTCCGATTGGTTGAGGCAGTCGCAACGGGTTCGAATGGCGAGGTCACGCTTCGTGGGTTGACTGCCATGGTCAACCGACCTCATTGGGTCAGATCGCTTCGAAAGGGCATGGCTGGTAATCCTTCGGCATTGCACAGGTTGGCACCGGCCGGGTTATCGGCCCAGCCGTAGGCCACAACAACGGGCGAAGGTACCGCGGCACACTCCACCATTACTCGGTTGCCGCAGATCGTTGCCTCAGCCGGAAAAAACTTGCCCTCCGATCCTGCGATAGCAAAAGTTTTGAGGGGTTTTCCGTCTTTTGACCGAAGTCCGCTGCCCACTTCCGTAAAGAGGATTTCGATTTTGTGGCCATGTCGCTTGATGGATTTGAATACCGGACCGGAGGCCCTGATGGTATGGTCGCGAAAGGCAACCTTCTCTGCCGCCCAAGCCAGTCTTTTGCCGACCTCCTCCTTGTTTTGCGGGTGGATGTCGTTCCAGTCGCCGAGGTCGATGTTGACGGTCAGTGCACAATTCGGCTGGGTCTTTGCAACGCTGAACTGTTCGTTTCTGAAGATGGCCCATTGGCTTTCCGGCTGAAAGGCGGCTGGTTCCAGGTAATTGGGCAATTGGGCGATGAGGAAGGGGAAGTTGCCCTGATGGCGTTTCAGGCGCCAGTCGGTCAAAAGTGAAGTCAGCAATTTTCGATACTCAGAACTCCGCTCCACATTGGATTCTCCTTGATACCATACCACTCCCCGGATGGCATAGTGAAGAGACGGGGCAATCATGCCATGGTAGAGGGCCGTAGGTTTCCATTGGATGAAGGTCTGGCCGGGGAGGGGAGGCATGGTACAGCCCAGACGGTAATGCCATGCACCGTTCAGTCGGATGGTGTCGTTCCCGACCATGAGTTGATAGGGCTTGTCGCTGACGAAACCTCCCTTGCCCGAATTGCTGATGACCCGGACGGCAAGGCTGTTTTTTCCTGCCTGGAGCAGTCCGGAGGGAACGTCGTACCTCCGTTGCGGATATTGGTAAGCGGTGGTACCCACGCATCTCCCGTTGAGGAAAACGGAGTCGGCATCGACGATTCGTCCCATCAGGAGTCGAGCAGGCTTGCCGGCCATTGTGGCCGGGAGATCGATCTCCTTTCGGAACCAAACGGCTCCGTTTACTGGCCCCAACCCGTCGTCGGCCCAATAGGAGGGGATGTTCATCAGGGGCCAGTCGGTCGTGTTGCAGGCAGGATCTTTCCAGGTGGGTCGTTCCAGAAGACCCTTGTCTGTCAGGTTGAGTTGCGTGTACCAATCCTGGTTGATTTTCCTTTCCTTACCCAGGATGTTCCGGATGTAGGCGGGATCTTTGAACTTGTCGGCTTCGGCGAGGTATCCGGGGAAATCATGCAAAGCCTCCCGACTCATCCATGATTCGGCCGGTGAGCCGCCGATGGTCACGTTGAGGATCCCGATGGGTACAGGGTATTTCTCGAATAGTTCTCGTGCAAAGAAGTAGGCAACGGCCGAGAAATTCAGGATGGTTTTGGGGTTGACGGCATTCCATTCTCCGGAAGGGTAATCTTCGGCTTCGTGGTTGAAATCGTAGGCAAGGGGTACCTTGAATTGTCGGATCTGATCGTTTTCGCAACGATCGATTTCCCGGGCATACCGGTCGGTCAACCGGTTCATCGGGTATTCGATGTTGGATTGACCCGAACAAAGCCAGACATCGCCCACCAGGATGTTGTGCAACGTCACTTTGTTGGATGCCTCGATTTCCATGGTAAAGGGACCACCCGCCTTCTGAGGAGGCATGCCGACCATCCATTTCCCATCCCCGGAGGTGATCACCTGGGATGAAAAGGAGTTGAACCTCACCGTTACCGCTTCTCCCGGGGCAGCCCAACCCCATATCTTCAGCGGTGTTTCCCGCTGCAATACCATGCCGTTGCTGATCATCCTGGGGAGTCTCACCTGGGCAGAGGCTGCAGGGCAGACCATCAGGAAGAAGAAGGCCATGCCTGTGAGGAGATCCGGAGGAAAAGTGTTTTTCAGGATCCGGAAGAGTCTGGAAATGCTGTTTTTTCTTGGCATCATGAACCCATGGATGGTTTGCTTTCCCCCGATAACGGGCTATTCGTCGGTGCCGGAAAGGGTTTGAATCGTTCCGTCCGGTAGATAATGGAGTTCGGCCACCTTCAGGCTGCGCAGCCATGTCCGTCCGCCGGAGGGGACACTGTCGTGGTGGAAGAGATACCATTTGCCCTTGAATTCCACGATGGAATGGTGGGTGGTCCAGCCCACCACGGGTGTCAGGATGACGCCCCGGTAGGTAAAGGGTCCGTAGGGATTGTCGCCTGTGGCATAGCAAAGCAGATGGGTATTGCCTGTAGAGTATGAAAAATAGTAGACGCCATTGTATTGATGCATCCACGAAGCCTCGAAGAAGCGTCTTTCGTGGTCGCCTGCCTTCAAGGGTGTACCGTTTTCGTCCAGGATGACCACACTACGGGGCGCTTCCGCAAACTCGAGCATGTCATCGGTCAGTCTGGCGACCCGTGCGGTGAGGGCCGGTTCATCCACTTCGGGTTCATGGCCGCACTCGATGGCCTTGTTTTCCCGGTAGCGTTGCAATTGTCCGCCCCAAAGTCCGCCAAAATAGATGAAATGGGTTCCATCCTCCTCCCTGAATACACAAGGATCGATGGAATAACTGCCCTTGATCGGTGCCTGCTGCGGGACGAAGGGTCCTTCCGGGCGGTCACTGAGGGCCACCCCGATCCGGAAGATATCCGTTTTGTCCTTCACCGGGAAATAGAGATAGTACATCCCATCCCTGTATGCGGCGTCGGAGTCCCAAAGTTGCCTGCCTGCCCATGGAATCTCTTTTATATCGAGGGATACGCCATGATCGGTCACTGCTCCGTCGATCGATTCCATGGAAAAAACATGGTAGTCCCGCATGTCAAAATGATCACCCAGATCGTTTTCCGGGATGCCCGATTCGATGTCGTGAGAAGGGTAGATGTAGAGTTTTCCGTCAAAAACATGGACTGCAGGATCCGCCATGAAGCTGTGATCCACGAGATATCGTTTCTTTTCCACCGATTGTATGTTTTGTTAAAATGTTTTGAATCAGATCAATGCTAACAATTGATTGTTCGAGGGGGCTAAGCACCTCATTTGATTTTCAGGGCCTCTTCGATGATCCTGGGCACCATCTCCTTGGGTTGGTTGTTTCGGTCGAAGAGCAGGGGATAATCGGTACGGCCCCGCACCGGCCAGTTGTTTTTCCAGGAGAATTTGTCGCTGACGCCCCAAACCGTGACACGTGAGATATTTTGTCTGTATTTGAGGAAGAGTTTGAAGAAATCCACATAACGGTTGGCCAGTTGGGTACCAACGGCTGCCGGTAGTCCGTCGGCGTAGGGGTTGATCTTTTGCTGGTAGGTGGCGGTAGCCGACACGTCTGCCCCTACATTGGCATCGGGATTGGGAAGGACGGTGACGTCCATCTCGGTAATCATGACTTTGACACCCAGTTCGGCATAGGCCAAGATGCTTTTTTCAAATTCAGCGATGTCGGGATAGGTCAGGCTGATGTGGCACTGCATGCCGATTCCGTGGATGGCAACCCCTTCCGATTGCAACTTCCTGACCATGGCAACGACGGCCGCGCGCCTTCCGGGGTTGGCCATCGAGTAGTCGTTGTAGTAAAGTTCCGCATCCGGGTCGGCCTCATGGGCGAACTGGAAAGCCAGTTTGATGTAATCCTCACCGATGATCTGGTAGAACTTGGTTTTCCTCCAGGCACCATTGTCTTCGATGGCTTCATTGACGACATCCCATCCTTTCAGTTTGCCCTTGAAATGGGTGACAACTGTTTGGATGTGGTTCTTCATCCTGCTGATCAGCACCTCACGGGAGACATCATTGCCGTTGTTGTCCACAAAAAACCAGGCAGGAGCCTGTGAGTGCCAGACCAGCACATGGCCGGTCATGAACAGATGGTTCCGTTCTCCGAAGTCAACGAACTGATCGGCCAGGGTAAAATCGAATTGTCCCTCTTTGGGTTGTATCTGACCGCTCTTCAGGCAGTTTTCCGGGACAATGGCGCTGAAATGTTTCTTCACCACCTCCACGGAGGCAGTATCCATTCCTCTGATCTGAAAGGCATTCAGGGCCGTTCCGATGTAAAACTTCCCTTTCAGGGCCTCTTTGAGTCCGATGTCACCAGCTTTGACTTCTTGCCGGGCCATGGCCGATTGTTGAATCAGAAAAATTAAACAGAGGAGCGCAATGCGTCCGATGATCTTGTTCATGGTGTTGGATTGAATTATTTTCTGCGGGCAGTCAGGTCATTTTGAATCTCCACCTCTTTGGCTTTGTTGATCTCGTAGAAGAAGAGGCAGGCCACGCTGACGAAGAAGGTCAGGGTGGGATAGATGCTTAGGGAGAGCTGGATGCCATGGACGGTATCGGCCGATTGCACGGCCAGCTGCTCGTTGTAACCATAGGTAGCCAGGATACCCGCAACCAATGCGCCTCCAATGCTCAGTCCGGCCTTCAGTCCGAAGATCATGGCAGAGAAGATGATGGCGGTGGCTCGTCTGTTGTTTTTCCACTCGGAATAATCGGCCACATCGGCAATCATGGCCCAGAGCAGGGGGATCGAGATGCCATAGAAGAAACCGTGGGCCAATTGGGCGAGGAAGACAGCGGTGATGGCAACCGGTGAGAAGAAGTAGAATATGAGCAGGCAGAGTGCTGACAGGAAGAGACTTGTGCCGAAGACATCCCTTTTGCCGAACCGGTCGGCCAGGGGTTTGGAGAGGGTGATCCCCAGGATCATCATGAGAATGCCACCCGCATTGAACAGACTGAATCCGGAGGTTGGGGCATCTTCAGGCCAGGTAAATCCATGGAGGCCCATCCCCGTCAGGAGTGAATTTAAGCCGGCAATGAAACTGTTGAAGCCCATATCCTGCAGAAATTTGGCAAGGGCCTGTCCATCCAGGTAGTTCTTGAAATAATAGACATACATTCCTCCCTTCAGCGAAAGGGTGATGAAGATGAAGATGGTCAGGATCAGCATGGCGATCCAGGGTTTGTTGTGGACCAGATCGCCCAGGTCTTCGCGGATGCTTGATTTCTGTTCCGGCTTGGGGACAATCCGCTCGCGGGTGGTGAGGAAAGTGATCAGGAAGAAGATGACGCCTGTGATGGCAAACAAGCCTATGGTGTTTTCAAATCCTTTGGTCTTGTCGCCATTGCCCAGGATCAAAACCAGCGGCAAGAGAAGGCTTTGCACAATGAATTGCGCGATCATCACGGCAACAAACCGGTAGGAAGAGATGCTGTTGCGCTCAGCCATGTCTCCGGTGAGGACCCCGCTGAGGGAAGCGTAAGGCAGATTGTTGGCCGAATAGGTGATCACAAGCAGGATATAGGTGATGAAGGCATAGGCGATCTTCCCGCCTGGACTGAAATTGGGTGTGCTGAAGGCCAGCATGGCAATGATGCCAAACGGAAGGGCTGTCCATAGGATCCAGGGCCGGAATTTCCCCCACCTTGTCATCGTGCGATCGGCGATCATGCCCATAAACGGATTGAAGCAGGCACCCAGCATGCCACCGGTAAAGATGATGGCTGAGGCTGTACCTGGCGGGATTTTGTAGACATCTGTGTAAAAGAAGGCCAAAAATGTCATGAGGGTTTGGAAGATCAGGTTGGCTGCCAGGTCACCCAGGCTATACCCGATTTTTTCGATTACCGAAACTTTCTGAGCGGTCGTTGTCATGGTCTGCTGTTTGGTTATTTGTCTGCTGTTGGTCGTTTCTGCCATGATGGACGGATGATCCGTCGGTGGCGGAAGGGAGGAGATCAAGGCAATGTGTGCCGTTGCACAATCGGAATGGACGCTTTCCATAACCAATTGGACGCGATTCGTATCCCGGTTGGTCTGTATGCTTGACCAGGGATCCGAATCGATATCTCTCCATCCGCATGGGGCAGGGAAGGTTATGACAGTTGCTTCCTTGCTTTTCTCAAAAGTACATCATTATGCAAATCAGCGCTTTCTTTTTGCAGAAAGGAGTGAAAATTTTTCGGTTGGATTAGGAAGGGTCCATTTGAGCCTGTCCGCACCTAAGAAAGAAGGGCCGAAACATTGTCGTTCCGGCCCTCCAGGCTTCCTTATTTTTGTTGAATCTTTAGTTGATCGTAGGGTGGCAGAGCCGGGAAAGGATTGTGTGGCTCGCTTTGGTACCAATAGGCAACCGCCGACAGATCATCTTCCAGGTGTTTGTAACGTCCGCCATCTTTCCATCCCAAACTTTGGATCGTCACCTTCAAATCGGATCTGAACCGGATGGGATCGGTGATGTGCCAGCGATATTGTCCGATCATGCTCCGGTACTGACCTCTTTTTTCAAGATTCCGGAAGTAATAGAATCCGGTATAGGGACCGCTGAAAGGGGTGAACAGTTCATAGCCGTCGCTACCCGACCGGTCATCGTACCCGTATGAACCATTGAAATAATCTTCTTCGCCTGTGGTACAGATCGTTGGGAAGGCTTTGTCTCCATCCATGTAAAACTTCACCTCACCTTCGCCCCACCATCCATGGGCAGCCGTTCCGCGAGCCAGGTAGGTACCCACATAATGGCCTGTGCCACGAATGCCATCGGCGATGGTAAAGACCTGTTTGTCGGGGAGGGCATGGGTAATCCGGAATTGTGCATGGAAGTAGGCTGCATCTTCAGGCACTTTGGTGAGCGCATAATTCACCTGATAGTAAAGGGTCATCCCCTTTCCATCGGTATTTTCCATAGTGATCTTGCATTTTTTTCTGAAGGGCATCTGGAAATAGACATTGAAACCGCTCTTGGGATTGACGCAAATGGCGTTCGAATTGATCTGAGGCTCATAATTGGCACCCCAACCCGAGCAGAAGAAATCACCCACTGGCGCTTCAACGGAAGGGGTAGTCTCTCCATCCCAGTAAAAGCGGATGATGTTGCCGCGGTAATCCCCTGCAGGTGTCATCCAGATGTGTTGAATGACCCCTTCTCCTTCGATCTCCGCCATGACGAAGGTCTCACCCGGTTTGATCCAGACATAGGGATTGACTTTCCATCCCTGCCCAAGATCCCTGGCGGCATGTGCTGCACTGCCGTTTTCAAGGGTCGCCATTCCACCCTTACCTTTTTCCCCGGTAAAGTTTTCCGGGCCGATCGAGCGGGTCTCGGCTTTCGACAAGCGGTAAAGATTGCCTATGTTGTTATCCATTCCATTGAAATTTCCGGGCTTTTGGGCAACAGAGAGGAAAACCTGCAAGAGGAGCAGGAGGGTAAGTAAGTTTTTCATCGAATGTAAATTTGTTAATGAGTCAAAGCAGTCACCCTATCGGGGACATGGATTGCCCCCCAAGATACAACTATGGCACCGGAATTGCAAGGAATGGCCCCCCATGATCCCAACGAAAACAGGGAATGGATCCCTATTCTTCTCATGACCGCCTACGGTAATCAGGATCTTTTGACCGGATACATTGTGCAGAGAATGAGGCAAATGGGATCGGCGTGAGATGATATTGGTCCCAACCTTTGGGAGTAAATTACATAAAATTGATTATGTATGTTTTTCAAAAACGAAAAAGAGGCTGCCCGAACGATGTCCGGAGCAGCCTCTGCATTGAATCGCAACTTCAAAAACCAAGAAATTAGAAGGGCTTTCCTGTACCCTGCAGCAACCACATCCTGGAGTAGGTGTGGTCCTTGCTTTGTCCGGCAGGAACATAACTTGTTGTTTCCAATTTGGCTACTGCTTCGTTGTAATTAACAAGATATTTGGGGTCTTGACTCGGTACGGGGTAGATGTACCGAATGGGGTTGGCAGCACCAAACTGGGTTGCAGGGCCGAGTTTTAACACCGGATAGCCCGTACGACGCCAGTCAAACCACGATTCAATACTGAGCCACAAAGCAATCCATTTTTGTCCGAGAATGCGTTCCATTTTGTTCGCGGCGTTGTTCAGATTGACCTTGGGATTGGTATAGTAGTTAGCGAAGGTAAAACCTCCGGTTCCGTCCGTTACTCCCCATCTCTTCAAGGAGGCCTGTATGGCATTCTTGTAATGGGTTTCGGGATCTGAGATAGAGAAACCTCCCGTTTGAGCCGCTTCAGCCATCAGAAACTCCACCTCGCTGTAGGACATCAGGTCCATGCGGATGTAGGTTTCATTGTTGGCCCTGTATCTGGAATGCATCCAGGAGATGTAGGGACTCTTTTCGGGTGGATAGGCATTGGGATCATTGCCTTTGTTGTAGGTTAGCAGGTTGATTACCGCCAGGTTCTGCGGCAATCCTACGTAAAGCGAGGTGTCCAGTCCCGTGGTAGTGATGGGACAATAGACTACGGAAAAGGAGTCACCGAAGATGTTTTTGACGGTCTTGGTAGTCTCCTTGGTCACGTTGGGATCCCATTTCCGGGAGACGGGTTCAGCCCAGCGCTGTAACCGCGGATCGCCCAGTGACTTCAACGTGTCGACGATGGTCTTGCAGGGTTTTGTCAGGTAGTTGGGATTGGCCGAATTGAGGATACCGCCCGGGGCTGAATTGGCCGCTGTGATGCCGAGGAAGCTGACAAAGGCTTCATCAGCGGTGCTGGAGAAGGCGTTGGCCGCTCCTTCGTTGAACTCCTTCACGATGTCCACGCCAAGGGCTGACATTTCGGATTTTTTGTTCATCAAACGCATGGCATAACGCATCCGGAGTGAGTTGGAGAATTTCAGCCATTTGGAGGAGACCCCTTTGTAGAGCACATCGGCATTGGCATCGATCTTGTAATTGGCAATGGAGGCATCGGCAAGAATCGTACTTGCTGCCTTCAGATCCTCAAGAATGCCTTTGTAGACGAGCTTCTGATCGTCATACTTGGAAAAGTAGACGCCTTCAGTGGCTTCCAGTGCTTCGGAATAGGGAACATCCCCGAAGAGATCCGTCAGCAGTCCATAATTGAAGGATTTCAAAATCAGCGAAATGGCTTCGAAGAACTTGTTGTTGTCCTTTATGGCATTGTCATGGATGATCTTGATGTTTCTCAGGTAATCGTATTGGGATGACCAGGAGGAGCTTAGCCAGGCGAGCTGGTTTACTTCACCCGCTCCCTGATTGGTGCCGTTCTGGTTGTACTGCATGGCTCCCGACACGTTGGATGCTACGTCTCCGTAGGAGTTATACGACCTTGCACAACCGGTCAGTACATAAGTAAGGATGTAGTTGGAAGATACGGTGACCGGACTGTTTGGACTTTGATTCAGCTCTGTCAGGTCCATGCAGGAGACTGCAGGAAACAACATCGCCAAAGCTATGATAATCTTTATTTTGAGTGTTTTCATGGCATTCTTCTTTAAAAGTCAAAGTTTATTTTAAATCCCAATGTTCCTGTCCAGGGCATCATGTTGTAATATTCTGATCCCTGAACCCAGCCGCTACCGGTATTTCTGTAGGCCCTTTCCGGATCGATGTGGATACCGGCTTTGGTCCATTCATACATATTGGTTGCAACCAGCGACAAAGAAGCATGCTGCAGGCTTAATTTCTGAACAAATTTGTTGGGGATGCGGTAAGAGAGAACGATTTCCCTCACCTTCACGTAGGTCGAGCTGAAGATGGCCCTGGCTACATTCTGGCGGTTCGCTGCCTGGTTGGCATTGAACGGATCCAGCCACTTGGTAAGCGTGGGATCTCCCAGATTCTCAACATAGGATTTCACCCCATTGGTGACCACTTCCCTGACGCCCGGGTTGAAGCTGGCATCGGCATAGCGGGCTTGTGTGGTAGGCCAGGCAAAACCACCCAGTTCCGGCAGACGTCCACCCACCCAGTTGCCAAAGAAGGCATTAGGATTGGCCTTGATCTGATCGACGATGTTCTGGCTCTTGTCATAGGCGGCTCCACCGAAGGTGCTAGCATTGACCCCATTGTTGGTCATGAACATCCAGGAGTTGGAGTAGAAATGTCCTCCCTGGTTCCATTCCACATTGGCAAACAAGGTCCAACCCTTGTAGGTGAAGCTGGGCTGAATACCCAGAATGAAGTCCTGGTTGGTATTGGCCACCTTTACCATGTGTGCAGGATCGGAGTCCATTTGGTATTTACCTGCGGATGAGATGATTGGATAGCCATAGTAGGGCGAAGTTTTATCAGCCACGGTCAACAATGGTTTGACCCAGATGTCACCGATCTCTTCACCCACCTTGGTGCGGATCACACCGTTTCCCCCTTCGATGGAATAGAAATCGATGTTGGAGAGTCCTTCGGCAAGTTCCTTCAGATAAGTCCTGTTTCGGGTGAAACTGAAATTGAGATCCCATTTGAAATCTTTTTTGCTGATGGGAGTGGTAGACAATCCGATTTCCCATCCCTTGCTTTCGATGTTTCCAGAGTTGATGGATTTGGATGAAGCACCCGACTCGATCGGAATGGAGATGTTGAGGATCTGGTTCCTGTTCTGAATCTGATAGTAGGTGGCTTCCAGTCCAATCCTGTTTTTCAGGAATTTCAGGTCGACCCCAATCTCATTGGAGGTGGATCGTTCCGGTTTTAATTGGTTGTTGGTGAGGTTACCTCCCATGAACATCTGTTTGACAGTTCCCCAGTCCACACCGATCGAGAAGGATGGATCGAGGTTGTAAGGACCGGTATCGTTACCCAGCTGTGCCGTTCCTGCCCTGAACTTGGCGAAGGAGAACCACTCGGGAAGTTTGAACATCTCCGAAAAGAGGACGCTCAACGAGGCAGAGGGATAGAAATAGGATCTGTTGGCAACGGGGAGGGTACTGGACCAGTCATTTCGTCCGGTCATATCCAGATAGACCATGCCCTTGTAGTCAATGGAGGCCATTCCGTAAAGGCTGTATACGGCTTTCTTCGACCATGCACTGGAATAGGTGACTGTACCCGGTGCCCCGTTGGAGATGGTATACAGTTGCGGAATAACGAGGGAAGAGGCGGTGTTGGAGATCACACGGCCAAAGACATAGCGCCTGTTGGCTGCAATGAATCCGTTGGCACTCCAGTCCTTGCCGAATTTTTTCTTGTAGGAGAGGTTGAACTCGATGTTGGTCTCCTTGTTGATGGAATTGTAAATGTTGTAATAACCGGTCAGGTTGGTTGTCGTACTGTAGGCACGGCGGCTTTCCCTGCTTTCGGAAAAGGCATCTCTGGAGAAACGACCCATCAGGGAGAGGTCTTTGATGATTTCCCAGTCAAACTGCACCTTGCTGATGAGCCTGTCCCGGGTGAAGGAGTTGGTATTTTCGTAGGCCACGAAATAGGCATTGTTTTGCTTGGAGGCATTGACGCTCTGCTGAATGCCTTCCAATCCCGGCTTCCAGTAATTTCTCAGATCCAGGATGTTGACCTGCGGTCCCTTTTCATACAAGCTTCTGACCACGTCGTTTCGATCATCACCGGTTACGTTGGGCCGGTTGTCTGAACCGGTTTCATTCCAGTTGAAATTGGCGGTCACAGACAGTTTGTCAGACAGTTTGTACTGGGTATTCAGGTTGATGGTACTCCTGTTGAGGTCGGTATTGGGAATCAATCCCTGGTTACGCATATCGCCCATGGAAAGACGGAAATAGCCATTTTTGTTGTTTCCATCGACCGAGACATTGTTGGTAACGGTGTATCCGGTCTGCATGAAATCCCGGATACGGTTTGGGTAGGATACGAGGGGTTTCTTTTCTCCATTGGTATTCCACTGTGCCCACATCTCACCAACGTCCAGTTGCGATCCCCATACTTCATTCTCGCCCTCTTCAAACACATGGGCCCCGGCTTTTCCCGTGCCAAAACGGGTCTGATAGGGATAGATGTCGGTCATGACATCGAAGACCAGCGAGGAGTTGACGGAAACGCCAAGCCCTTTTTTGCCCTTGGCACCCGAGCGGGTCGTGATCAGAATGACCCCGTTTCCGGCACGTGAACCATAAAGGGCTGCCGCACTGGCACCCTTCAGGACGGAGATGGATTCTACATCGTCGGGGTTCAGGTCGGAGATGGCGTTTCCCATGTCCGCACCATTGTAGATGTTGTTGGATCCGTTGTTAACCGGCACTCCATCGATGACGAAGAGGGGCTGGTTGTCATTGCTGAGCGATTTGGCCCCGCGGATGATGATGTTGACCGACGATCCGGCATTGCCATTCATCTGGCTGATCCTGACACCGGTCACCTTACCCTGGAGAGAATTCAACAGGTTGAGCTGAGGGGTTTCGGTTAGCATTTCCCCTTTGACCTCGCCCACAGAAAATCCAAGGGCTTTTTTCTCACGCTTCATTCCCAAGGCGGTCACTACGACGTCGCTCACGGCTACAGAAGTAGACTTCATGCGCAACTCGACGCTACTCTTGTTGGCGATGTCGGCTTCCAGGGTCTGCATACCCATGAAGGAAGCCACTATGGTTTTGGCTGTCACCGGAACCTTCAGGAGAAACTCTCCATTGGCATCGGTCGAGATTCCGGTGGTTGTGCCCTTTACAACCACTGAAACTCCCGGCAGGGGCTGCCCTGTCTCATCCACAATTTTTCCTTTCAGATCTTTTTTCTGTGGCTGCTCTGCAGGAAGGGGAGCATTGGCCGGGGCATTGCCGTTGGCATCCAGGATCACGATCTGACGATCATAAATCCGGTAGTTGTTGCCGGTATTTGTAAAAAGCTGATCCAGAATTTCTTCAACAGTCTCATCCTTGGCTTTTACCGAAACCTGACGGTTGAGGTCGAGGCTCTTTTCGTTGTAGAGGACGATGAATTCGCTGTTGTTCTCGATGGCTTCAAAGACTTTTTCGATGGAGACATTGTCCAGCTGGATGTTTAATCGGGTTTGTTGTGAATAACTTTTAGCCGACACCGTTGTGATGGTGATCAACATAAAGACAAGTAGCATTTTCATTCTCAACAAGATTTTATTGGTGCTAGGCGGGTTGCAGCACCAATCGAATAGTTTTTTTTTCATAAATTTGGTTCGTTTACGATTATAGAGCACATAATTTGTAATCAGGAGTCGGAAGTTGGCAGACTTACCGACTCTTTTTTTGTAACAAATTCTCATTCAAATGAGTAGATGCAAGCACATAGTTTGTAGTCAGGAGCCGCAAGTTGGCAGACCTGCAGCCAGAGTCATTAGTAAATAAGGTTCCTCATAGGCATTTTCTCGTTTTTTTCTATCAATATGTTGTTGTTGTCTATTCTGTATCGGATACCTGCCACATCTTTCAATACATTCATCACCTGATCGATCGACTCCTTCAAATCAAGTTTACCGCTGATCACATCATTGGATGGGGTGGGTGAAGTGTAGGTGATGCGGACATTGTAATATCTTTCCAGCCGACTGAAAACATCCGTCAGGTTTACTTTTTTACAGGTGAGCCACCCATCCCGCCAATCGGTAAAATATTCTGTGTGGCGCTCCTCCGTTACTTGAGTCGTTTGTTTAAACTTGTCGTACACCGCCTTTTGGTTGGGCTTCAAAAGGGTCTCGTCTCCCATAAGACGCATCTTTTCGTTTTTGTGTTGGGAGATGCTGCCTTCAAGCAGTACCGTCACAACATTCAGATCGGAAGAGTAGGCGGAGATGTCGAACTTCGTCCCAAGCACCCTGACAGAGATGTCGTGCGTCTTTACGAAGAAGGGCTTTTCGGGATTTTTTGCCACGTCGAAGAAGGCCTCACCATCGAGGAAGACTTCGCGTGATTTGGCATCAAACGCAGAGGGGAAAGCAAACTTACTCCCGGCATTGAGCCATACCCTGGTTCCGTCGGCCAGTTCAATGATGCTTTTCTTGCCAAAGGGTACCACTACCTTGTTCATGCTGGCGGCCGATTCCGTTTTGGCCGGAGAGAGCTTGACTACCGAATCGTTGTTGATGCGGATGGCATTTCTTTTGGAATCGACGGTCACGGACGACTCTTGCTTGACAAGATCGATGACCTCACCGGTCGAAAGGATCAGCTTGGATTGTTCCGTGGGAACCGGACCGGCAAATAGTTGGGATTCGTTGACGACGACTTCGTTCTGTCGGTAATAGACAAGTCCGGCAATCGAAGCCACCATCAGGAAGACGGCAGCATATTTCAGGATGGAAAGGAAGGAGTAGTTTTTCTTCCGAAGATGGGTCTTCTCTTCAAAAAGTTCGATGGAATGCCACATCTCACGGATGACCGCCCGGTCGGTGGCCGGTTGATCGCCTTCGGCAACCCGGCAGATGGACCTTGCCGAGGATATCAGCGCTGCAAATTCAGGCGCGCTCTTCAGCATGGAATCCAATTTCCTGTCCTTCCTGTGACCTTTGATCCAGGATAGGAGAAACGGATCCTCCATGATCTCCTCAAGCGAGAAATGCAGGTATTCTTCGTAGTCCACCATTCGTCGGGTTAGTTAATTCTATAAAGACAACCCAACGGATTTTGTGGACAAACTATTCCGATTTTTTTTCGTTGTGGAAAAACCCCAGGAAGGCAACGATGAATTTGTTCTCCTTCAAGGTCGATTTTAGCTGGCGGATGGATCTGTAAACCATTTTTCTGGCGGTATCATAGCTGATTGACATCATCTCACAGATGTGTTCATAATCCAATTCGCAGACATAGCGATAATAGAGGATCTCCTTCTGTTTTGGGGGCAGTAGATTGAAAGCCTTGCGGAGGGCCTTTTCCTTGTCGGTAAGCTCCTCCTTGGAAATGAACAGCTCTTCGGGCGATTCTTCCACCAAAAAATCCAGTCCGGAAGGGAGGGTCAAGGTCGGATGATGAGACTGCTTCACCAGATTTCTGGCGATGTTGTGACGAAAAGCAGCCATGAGGTAATAACGGATGTTGTGGGTGGTTCCCAGCTTCTCCCTCCCTTTGATCAGCGCAAGGAAGACCTCCTGAATGGTATCCCGGATCAGCTCTTCATCTTTGGTGAATTTCCTTCCGAACCGAAGCAGAAACTGGACATGGGTAAAGTAGATATGTGATAAAGCATATCGTTTGCCATTTCGGAAATCATCCCAAAGATCAGCATCTGCAATCATCTGGTGGTCATGAAAAGATTAGTCTATCAGTAGTGATGGTTCCTTGCCGGAGGAATGTGATTCGAAATGTAGAACAAATTTTTGAAAAAAGCGGTGAGAAAGAT
Organism: Marinilabiliales bacterium; assembly: GCA_021286825.1. Taxonomy (GTDB): domain Bacteria; phylum Bacteroidota; class Bacteroidia; order Bacteroidales; family Prolixibacteraceae; genus CAINVV01. Next base: position 24,724 of record JAJTBP010000004.1, read on the forward strand.
CAATTTTTAGTCGAAACGTTGCCGAAGGTCAATCTTTGGGGAGCCGTTCTCGGGTAATCATCAGAAAGCAGAAAAAAGAGGGGTCCGAAGTTTTCACTTCGGACCCCATGGCATGAGGGCAACCGCGATCTCCCTATCCTGCCAAAAGAATTGACTGCAGGATGATCTCTCTCCATTTGGTCGCCATCTGAAGTTGACCTTGCATGGAGAGTGAATCCAGGTGAGCATTGTAAAATTCGAGTACCTGATCCTGGGCCCTGGTTTTTCCCCGGATCTCCAGTTCCAGCTTGTCCGTCACGGTTCTTGTGTCGTCGGCAAGTTTGACGGTACGGGTGGTGGGTAGGATCCGGCATTCCGTCATCTCCTTCAGGTCAATTACCTGGGAGGCGGAATCCGACTCTGTTTTCCTGATGAAAAACAATCGGTTCTTTTCCTGATCCAAACCGATCAGCACATGGATCCAACTGTCCATTTGATGCAGTGTGCATTGGTGTTCCGCTGCGAGGTTGGTCAGCGGTTGGATTTTTTCTTTTGTCGCCTTTTTGTTGAGATAGATGACGGCTACGAGGGTAACGGCTCCTGCGACTACCAGGAGCATTTCAATGATTGACAAAGTATTCATTTCCGGTTTTTTAAAATTGAACATACGATTCCCATGCAACAGGCTCCCTTGAAGCGGCCCTGTTGCTGATTCCGAAGAATGGGGCGGATGTTACCAGAAATAATGGAAAGGGAAGATGAGATCCTGCTTCTTGAGGCGGACCAGGATCCTGACGATGGGATGGTTATAGGCCGAAAGCCTTAGAAAAGTGATCTTGCCTGCCGCCTCAATGCTGGCGTACAAACTGTTGATGAACCGTTTGGGATGCGTCCAGGTAGGGTTCGATCCGACAATCTGACGCTCCTCTGTCCGGTTGATCTGAAGCGGAAAGCCGGAGGAAAGGGTTGCGAAAGAGACCTGATGATCGTGCGATCCGCTTGCCGACACCTCCGACCGCTCCGGAACAAGCCGGTTCGGAATACTGCTGCAGAACAGCAGCAGGGTCAGGAACATCACCACATATCGGATCTTTTGATTCATGGGACAAAGTTAGCACGAAAAAACCAATCTTTCTGCGACACAACCTGCTGATGGGTTTTCCGGCACTTCGGCCGGATCGGCACCGAAAATCCAACCTTTTGGTCTACCTTTGCCTTCGCCCGAAAGACCAAGGATCAGGGAATGTACCACAGATGAAAAGACTCTTTGTTGACATGGATGGAGTCCTCGCCAATGTGTACGAGCAGTTCATCCTTTTCGAACAGCAACACACCGGGAGGACCAAAAGGATGGAGGAACTTTCCGGATTGTTGGAGCGCGAGGCGTTTCCCAACCATGACCTGTATGTTCATTCCGACAACTTCTTTTTGGATGCCAAGCCAATGGCGGGAAGCCCGGAGGTGTTGAGCCGGCTGAATGACCAATACGATCTTTACATTGTCTCCTCGGCTATGGAGTTTCCCCCAAGCCTTCTTCAGAAAAAGAGATGGCTTGAGATCCATTTCCCTTTCATCCATTGGAAACAGATCATACTTTGCGGCAGCAAGGACTTTCTGGTGGGTGACATCCTGATCGACGACCATTTCAAAAATCTGGATCCCTTTCAAGGCACCACGCTGCTCTTTACCCAACCCCACAACATCGGAAGGGAGGTGGGTCGACACCTCCGTGTGGACGACTGGCAGGCGATCGGAGAATTGCTTTGGAAGGTGTAGGAGCGACACTCGCCGGCAGTGGTTTTTCCCCATCCTTTCGACACTGATCTTGCCAGAAACCCCTTCCGTTGGGATACCGATCCCCCGAAATTGACATAAAGTTTCGCCTGCTTTCGGAAGAAGATCGTGGAAAAGATTGGGAATACCCACTCAATGCCTTATCTTCGCGGGTGAGGAGGCAATCCGCTCTTCTTGAATCAAACAACACTATTTTCTATGACTACTTCACGAATCTTTCTGACAGGAATGGTGATTTTTTTCGCCATTTTCTCTGCCACTGCCAGGCAGAATGTCTACAACGTGGTCGACTACGGCGCCAAAGGGGACGGCAAGACCAACAACACAAAAGCCATCAACAAAGCCATTGAGGCCGCTGCCAAGGCGGGAGGAGGCACCGTCTTCTTCCCTGCAGGAGAGTTTCTTTCCTACACCATCCGGATGAAAAGCAACATCACCCTACACCTCGATCAAGGGGCCATCCTGTCGGGCGACAAGGAGGTCGATGGGGTGGGATACGACCTTCCGGAAAAGGAGAGCTGGTACAGCAAGTTTCAGGATTTTGGCCACAGCTACTGGAGAAATAGCCTCATCTATGGCGACAGTCTCCGGAACATCGCCATCGAGGGAGATGGACTGATCTGGGGGAAAGGGCTGTATACCTTTGACAAACCGAAGATTGCCGGATCAGGCAACAAAGCCATCGCCCTTAAAAACTGCTTCAATGTGACCATTCGGGATGTCTCGATCCTGCATGGCGGCCATTTCTGCATCCTGGCTACGGGGGTGGACAATCTGACCATTACCAATGTCCGGGCAGATGCCGACAGGGATGCCTTCGACATCGACTGTTGCAAGAATGTCCGGATTTCCGATTGCAACATCAATTCACCGACCGACGACGGACTCTGCCTGAAATCCTCCTTCGGATTGGGTTATGCCCGGGCAACTGAAAATGTAACGATCACAAACTGCCACGTCTACGGGTATGACTTCGGAACCCTGATGGACGGCACTTTCAAATCTGAATTCAAGGATGAGGCACCGGATGCGAACCATGCCATCACCGGACGTTTGAAGATGGGGACAGAATCCAACGGTGGTTTCAAAAACATAGCGGTCTCCAATTGTGTCTTCGAACATTCCAGGGGCATTTGCCTGGAAACCGCCGATGGCGGACTCATCGAGGATGTGGTCATGGACAACATCACCATGCGGGACATTACCGACACACCCTTCTTCATCCGACTGAATGCCAGGATGCGCGGACCACAAGGAACACCGGTAGGCGTCTGCCGCCGGATCACCTTCAGCAACATCAACGTATACGATGTAGGCGGAAGAGCCAAATTCCCGGAGGTGGGAGCAGGCATGGTGATGGGGATTCCCGGTCATTACATCGAGGATCTGACCCTCAGCAACATCCGCATCTATTTCCGCGGTGGGGGTCCGAAAGAAGCCATCGACAAAGAGGTTGCCCAACTACCGGATGTCTACCCGGATCCTTACCGTTGGCACTCACTCCCCGCCTACGGCATCTATTTCAGATATGTCAAGGGATTGCGGGTGAACGATGTGGTGTTGCGTTACCTGAATCGGGAAGAACGTCCGGCATTTGTCCTGGATGATGTGCATGACGCCAGGTTTCATCATGTCGATGCCCAGAGAGGGGAGGGAGCTCCTCAGTTTATCCTGAAAAACGTGACCAATTTCTCGGCCGAGCAGGTGGAAGGGGTGGGAGACACCCGTCTGGTAAGCACCGAAGAGAAAAGACTCTGAAGCGTTTTTGGGTAGTAAGGGTGGTTGGCAGTTGTATGGAAAGCGACGAAAGGGCGCTCCATCACCCGCCAACCATCCTTTTTTTTATCGGATGGCCTCATGCACGAGTTTCCTGGCTACGATTTCCGCTTTCCATAACGGTCACTTAGAAGAAAACCGACTCCGGCCAGCAGGAAAGGTCCGAGGATGGTGAGTACGATCAGGGTGCAAGCCAGCAGCGAAAAGTGGTTGCGGTGATAATTCAGGTTGAATAGAAAGGGGGCAAAGCCGAGGGCGATCAGGATGTAAAGAATGCCGCCGATCTTTTCCCACTTCCAGGCAATCAGCAGGGAAGCCGTCAGGATGTAGGACGGGACCAGATGAATGGCAAAAGCCAGCAGCTTTTCTGAGAGGGGTGCATTCCCTTCAAAGGAATCCAGGGCAAAAAGACTGACGAACAGAATGGCTGCGATGCAGAGGATCCGCGGGAACCAAAAGAGCAGTCGAGCAGTTGATGACTTCATGATCATGACATTTTTTGCGGGTGAAAGGTCTGCCGGAGGTGAGATAAAATTTTCCGGTCGTTCATTTTGAAGGGAGCGGATGGAATCACCCGCAGGTAGCTTGCAACAGACCCGGTATCAAAGGTCGGAGGTGCAAAAGGGGAGATACCTGGGACCCCGTTCCAACGATTTGCGCCGTCCAGGGTAGCAGGATTTACCTGAAATATAACGCATTTTGTTGAGGAATCCCCGGATTCTGACCAATATTTTTCAATTAACCCTCATTTATCACTATTTTAACCGACAAAAGCCACCAGGCAAAAATGGATCCATACCGGATTTTCGAACCTTCCCTGGACTTCAGGATCGGGACTGGAAGATCAGTTGTTGGGTGGCATACTTACAGGATCGGTTGGATGAATCGTGAAAAGAATTGGAATCTCTTGACAAAAGGACTTCCTGAACCGGAAAGGTCGGGAAGGAGTCACCGGTACGCACTCCTCCTGCTGTTCTGGATCCTCCTGCTTTTTCCAAGGATCCTTTCTGCTGTTTCAGCCTATCCGGGAGCCGTCAGCATCCTTCAGCCGGATGGCACCAGAATCACCTTTTACCTGATGGGAGACGAAAAGGTCAAGTGGGCACGGACCACCGACGGATACTCCATCCTACGAAACGCCAGGGGAATTTTTGAATATGCCAAAATGGATTCGGCCATGGACCTCGTTCCCTCAGGTATCCAGGCAAGGAACCCTGACGAGCGGTCCGCACCGGAGCACCTCTTCCTGAACGGGATCGCCAAGGGACTCACCTATTCCAAGAGCCAGATCAATCTACGCAAAAGGGTTTCGCTGGATATCCCGCGTCGTACTTACAAATCTGCCAGTGTCACAGGCAATTGGAAATTTCTCTGCATCCTGATCGGATTCACCGACAAGGCCTTTACAAAGACCAAGGCGGATTTTGAAAACCTGTTGAATCAGACTGGATACTCGGCAGACAATGCCACCGGTAGCGTGTATGATTTTTATCGGGAGAATTCCTATGGACAGGTGTCGACCTCCTTCACCGTGGCAGGTCCCTACACGGCCCTCCACGACATGGCCTATTACGGTGCCAACGATGCCAACGGAGAAGACATCAGGCCGGAGGCGCTGGTAGCAGAAGCGGTCAACCAAGCCGACGCCGAAGTCAACTTCGCCGATTTTGACAACGACAAGGACGGCAAGGTTGACGGCATCTATGTGATTCATGCCGGATATGGGGAAGACTCCGGTGCCTCGGCCAATACCATCTGGGCCCATTCCTCCACCATCCCCACACTGACGCTGGACGGAGTCAAGATCAGCAACTATGCCTGTTCTTCGGAACTTAGGGGCACGACAGGAACCGGTATCACGCGGATTGGCGTGATCTGTCATGAGTTGGGGCACATTTTCGGCACAGCCGATTTTTATGATACCAACTACACCACCAATGGCAGCTATGACGGGACCGGGAAATGGGATCTGATGGGGAATGGTTCCTGGAACAACAGCGGCGCCACACCTGCACATCACAATCCCTACACCAAGGTGTTTGTTTACGGATGGGCCACAGCCAAAAAGTTCACCTCCGGAGCGACCGTTACGCTGAAGGATGCCGAGACCGACAATGGTAGTTTTTACACCTTTCAAACCCCCACTTCCAACGAATATTTTATCCTTGAGAACAGGCAACAGAAAAAATTCGATGCATCGTTGCCGGGTCATGGATTGATCATCTACCATGTCGATGGCAACTTCATCGCCACTGCAAAGGATGAAATCAATGTCGGAAGCCACCAGGGAATGTATCCGGTCTGTGCATCTGCCACCGGTTTGCCACCCTCTACCTATGGGACCATCAACAGCACGGGACTGCCCTTCCCGGGATCGGAAAACAAGAGTTCCTTCACCGACCTGACGATCCCCAACTCTCTGAGCTGGGCCGGAGCGAAATCCAACGCCCCCATCACCAACATCACGGAAGACAATACGGCCAAGACCATCTCCTTCCTTGCTCCTGTCATACCGGATCCCCCGGCCAATGTGCTGGCCGATCCGGCTTCGCTGATCACCCAGTCTACTTTTCAGGCCAACTGGGAAGCGGTTGCTGGGGCATCGGGTTACCGGCTGGATCTCTCGACCAGCGAGACCTTTGCCTCCTTCATCAGCGGGTACAATGACAAGGATGTCGGTACGGCGAAAAGCCTTTCGATTACAGGATTGCTGCCACGAACCACCTACTTCTACCGCCTCAGGGCAATCAACCTGGGAGGTGTCTCGGGACAATCGAATGTGGTGCGGCTCACGACCTTTTCTACGCCACCTGCTGCCCCCGGGAATGTCTCTTCCATCTCCTGCAATGATCAGGTAACCATACGATGGAAGAAACCCGGTGATCCCTATGTGAAAAAGTACAGGATCTATGGAGGTACCACATCCAACCCGGTGAAACAGATCGACTCGGTTGCGGTCGGTGGGGCCGACACCCTTCGCGTATTGTCCGGTCTGGAGCATGGTCGGACCTACTATTTCCGAGTCACGGCCGTGAATGATGACGGACCCGAAAGTGCGTTCAGCACCCAGGCCAGCACCGTGATCAAAACCGGTATCATCCCGCTTATCGCCGTCAAATGGGGAGACGTACTGATCTGCCCCAATCCCGGGGATTCCATCAAAGGATACCAATGGTACAAGGACAAGATCGCCATTCCACAGGCTACCGGGCAGTTTTACGCTACGGGTCGGTCGGCCGGCAGTTTTTATGTGGTGGTCCGCGATTACGATGGTTGCCAGAATCCTTCGGCAGCCGTATCCGGACTCAACCTCAAATCGCTTACCTTGTACCCCAATCCGGCGGTTTCCTCCACCACGCTACGGTTGAGCGATCCACTGGTCGGAACGGCAAGGGTCACCCTCTACAATGCCTCTGGCCGACTGGTGAAAGAGGTGGTGGTCACCAACACCGTTAGCCAATGGGAGGCAATTCTGCCCTTGGATGGCTTGGAAGAGGGAATCTATGTGGTCAATCTGGTCCAAAACCAGACCATTCTTTCTACTACCAAACTGATTGTGAAAAGAAAATGAAGTCAAACCTGGCAAAATACCTGGTCAAAAGTGGGATGAGAATCGGTACCTGGTTCTTCGGGTTGCTGGTTGGGATCGGGGCTCAGACTTTTCTGGCGTCGGGTCAGGAAAGTGATACGATCCGGACTGCCTCACCGGGGTGGTTTGTCTCCATCCGTTTGGCTCCCGCATCGACAGCCATTCACCTCACAAGCGCATCAGCTCTCTTTCCAATCACGACGGAAAAGGGCAGCGGTGGGTCCCTGGCACCCGAAGTGGGTTATTTCTTCACGGAGCATTTCGGACTAGCCACCGGTCTCAACTTCATGCAATACAATGGAGTGGTCAGGTTATCCTCCTATCAGGAAAAATTTCAGACGACCGACTCGGAAAACGAATCCTACGAGCGTCGGGTTACAGCCGTTCAGGTCAGCGAGAACCAAAAGATCGGTCTGTTGGGCATTCCCTTAAAACTGGTCTTGCGTAGCAGCCTGGGCCAGCGGGTCGGTTTGCTCATGGAAGGTCAGGTTTCTGTGGCCTTTCCGGTCGCAAAGCATTACACCAGCAGCGGCATCTTTACCTACAAGGGATATTACCCCAAATACAATGTCTTGCTCGAGAACCTGCCACTTTATGGCTTTCCGAATGCAGCAGCGGTGGAGGGAACGGGCGACCTACCGGTGAAAAGTCCGGTGATATCAGTGGGATGTGCCGCAGGATTGGATTATCGGATCACCTCCCATTGGCTGGTGGTGGCCACTCTCCATTACGACCGGTCCATCAGCCAGGTGGTGGATACTCCGGCATCCTTCAACCTCTCGACCGATGTTACCGGCATTCACAGCATGATGGGTGGCTGCACGCAGGCGTCGTTGCAAGCCATCGGGGTCGGCATCGGCATCCGTTACTTTCCGGGTAGGAGATAGGGATCAGAAGAATTACGCCTTCGGCGGATCGCCTCCGGCATCCGTGTTCCGACAGACCGCTTCAGATGCCTCCGGATCCGGTTAAACAACAAGGGTCCGCACCGGTAATCCCTTGGAGGTGGGAAAGGTGAAGGTTTCAGTTGCCGTTTCAACTGTGGCAGAATCCTTTGTGATGCTTAGTGTGATGTTGCTTGTTTGCAGACAATTGCGCAGATAGTTGGCCATCAGCATCGCTTTTTCCACACCATCTCCTCTACCGAAATTCCATACCTCATCCGGTTGTGCCAACCGCTTTTCGTTGTAAATGGATTCATCTGAAAGTAGGCGAATGGATTCATAAGCCGCTGCGGCCGTGAGGGAGCCCAGTCCCGCCAGGGAAACAGGATTTCTTTCCAAGGCTGCTTTCAACATGGGTCGCCAGTCGTCGAGATCTGCCAGGCGATAGGCATAGCAGGCCAGATGGGCTGTCTCATTCCGATCCGCAAAAATTCGTATACATTCGATAATCTCCTCTCTTGACTGGTCCGTTCGGATCGGTATCCTTTCAGTCGGGAAAAAGGTTTTGTCTGCCGAGGGCAACCGGGGGTCCACGGTCAGGAATCGTCCCAGTTCACTGAAAAGCTGCAGGAAGGAGTCTCCCTTGAAGCAGACCTGGTGGCAGTCGGCCAGGGAATGGCAATGGTTCATCAGATCGTTCAGGGTCGCATCCGGATTGTTTCTGAGCAGTTCAAGTACCTGCTGAAGCACGAGTCTGTTGGGAAGCGGATTCACACAGAACTCTTCATCATCGATCTCATTCAGAAGCGGCGAGCTGTTTTCCTCCGTGAAGACAAATTTTGTGGAATGTTCGTATTCGAAGATGGTCTCCAGTGGCACATAGTGATTCCTGGCATTGATCGGATGCCGGTATTGGAAACACTTCTTGAATTTCATGTGGTAGCGCAGGAAATTGATGAACAGCTCGGGAGAAACCGGGATGGTCAGGAAGCTGCGCAGCTTGTCGGCAAAACGAAGGTAAGACTCCTGATCAATGGTCGCTTCGCCGTAGAGATGGTGGATGTACCCGGAAAGGTGAGCCACGATGGTCACCTTTTCGTTTTCCAGTGCCCTGCGGGCCCGCGTGGAGATCGAGGTTCCGTTGAACCACATCTTCTTGGTCACAATTCGACGGTTGTTGGTCAGCAATCCCTCCTGCAGATCAATGAAGTTCTGTGAGTGCAGGGGCGTTCCCATCATGTAGATGTTCTCGAGCGGGATCTTTCCCACAATGAAAAGGGCCGCAGCATAAAGGGCAGCGAAGGAGACACACTCTCCTGCGCCGCTCTGGAAGGATGGCCTGTGACAGAAAGCGGTCATGGCCTCAATGGTCTCCGTTTTCCAGTATGGGATGATGTTCGTATCGTATTGGTCCAGACCAAAATGCCTTCGGATGTCGATGTCGAAATAGTACTTGTCGCCTTCGTATCCAAAAAGGGCATTCGATTGTCGAAGGGTCTCCGTATCCAGAATGGTCTTGAACCGTTCGATCTCTTGCTCCTTGGTCGTCAATCCCCAGGTTTCAAGATCCAGATTGAACACATAATGGTCCATGATGTACTGCTTGATCCGGTTGATCTTGTAATTGGCCGATTTCCGGTCGATCTCCCTAAACCAGGGATCATCCCTCCAGGTCCAGATGATCGGACTCATGATGTTGGCCAAAACAAGGGAGTACATCAGGTCGGGGAAGACAAAGATCTCCATATCCGACAAGGTATAGGCAGAAGAATATTTCTCGAGGGATCGCAGGTCATTAAAATCTGGGCGGATCGTCATAGGGAATGGGTTTGTATCCGGAAGCCTTTCGCCAAAGGCTTGGCTTCATTCATTAAACGCCGGGAAAGGAATAAGGTTCCGGTGGATCGATGGTACGGATTCCACTCCGCACCCGGCCTGGTGCAAAGATAACAGTTTACATTCGGACTGGACCCGTATGAGCCCCAAAGGGAATCCAATCCATCTTCCGATCCGCCTTTTTTATCCCAGGGTATTCTAAATGGCAGGATGACAATTTCATAGGTAAATAGGCAAGGGATTGGCATAGGGATTCATTAAACATTTTCTCTGGTCGAATGTTATGAATATAGTTTCTTAACGATGCTAAATCAAGGAGCCCATCCGTCTTGAGAACGGCTTCCGAATCAACAGATGTTAATATTGGAAACGGGCTTTGCTTTTAGACTTACTTTTATTTACTTTTATTGGTTTGATTTCCACAAGATCTAAACCAATACTTAACCAAAAATTCCGGATGAAACAAGAGGGTCACCTACCAGACACCTGTGATTTGATACCGGTTGGTGCCACGGAGGGGCCTTCGGCTTCCCAAGCCTTGTATTGCCTTGACGAAACGGATGAATTCTCCACGCATGGTTCGACAAACCTGAACAGTTCAGTTGCCTTGGGTGAGCCTACGACGGCTTCCCATCACCTGCTTCTCCGGGAGGATACCTTTCGCCAAACATTGGATTGTCTTCTGGAGGGTTGCCAAATCATCGGTTTTGATTGGCGATACCTTTACCTGAACAAAATGGCCGAAGTTCACAACAAGAGGCCAAACAGCGAGATGCTGGGCAAAATTTATACAGACTGTTGGCCGGGCATTCGGGAGACCCCTGTTTTTGAATTCATACGGTTGGCCATGGAGCAAAGGATTCCAAGGCGTTTGGAAAATAATTTTGTGTTTCCGGATGGTTCAGACGGATGGTTTGATGTGAACATTCAGCCCTCACCCGATGGTGTATTCCTCCTGACGATCGATGTGACGGAACAAAAAAGGGCTGAAATCGCCATGCGCGAAAGTGAAGAGAAATACCGGTTGGTGGCAGATAATGCAGCCGACTGGATCTATTGGGTTGCGCCGGATGGTCAAATGAAATATGTTTCACCTGCCTGTAAATTGACCACCGGGTTTGATGCCCAAGATTTTTTGACAATTCCCAATCTTTTGCTGGATGTCGTTCATCCGGAAGACCGGCACATCATCGAAGCACACCAACGACATCCGGATGCCATGCGGAGTTCCGACCATTTGGAATTTCGGGTGATGAACAAAAATGGTGCGATCTCCTGGATCAGCCACAGCTGCAGTCCGATTTATTCTCAAAAGGGTGAATTTTTGGGACGCAGGGGATCGAATCGTGACATCACCCAGCAAAAATTGAGCAAGGAGCTTCTCGATGAAAGCGAGTCCCGATTTTATAAACTCTATGACAACGGCCCCTTTGGCATGGCACTGGTCGATGATCGTTTCCACTTCATCCAGGTGAATGCCCAATACGTTCGCATGTTGGGATATACGGAAGAGGAGCTGCGGCAAAAATCAACGGGCGACATCACCCATCCAGACGATTGGGCTACTGACCAAATCTACCTGGGAAAGTTGGTCAATCGTGAGATTTCCGTCTACCAGACAGAGAAGAGATACCTCCGAAAGGATGGTGCCCTGATGTGGGGATCACTTACCGTTACGGCCAACTACACCAGCGAAGGTCAGTTCCTGTACAACCTGGCCATTCTGGAAGACATCACCGACAGAAAGCGGAACGAAGTGGCCTTGATGGACAGCGAGGCACTCTTTTCCAAGATCTTTCATGCGAGTCCGTTTCCCATCACCCTGGCCGATCCCGAGACAGATCAATGGGTAGAAGTCAATGAGGCTTTTCTCTCGCTGACCGGTTATTCCCGCAGTGAGATTGTCGGTCACATTTTCAGGGAGATTAACTTGTGGAAGGACTTTGGAGATCGACAGCGAATGAAGGAGTCGGTGGTCAGGGATGGTTCGGTCAGAGATCTGGAGATCAAAATTCTGACCAAGGATGGATCGGAGCGGATCATGCTGATGTGCGTGGAATTGATCCATCTTGCCAAGAGGAGATACCTGCTGCTGATGGGAAATGACATCACCGATCGGAAAAAGGTGGAAGAGATGTTGCTTTACAAGGATCGGCTCATGTATGAAGTGGGCAAGATCGCAAAGGTGGGTGGTTGGGAAATTGATTGTCTGAAAAATGCCGCGAGTTGGACCGAAGCCGTGGCCTTGATCCATGATGTGGATCCTGCTTTGCCTACCACCGTGGAAACGGGAATTGATTATTATACGGATGAATCGAGACCTGTCATCGAGAAAGCCGTTCGGGAAGCCTTGGAAGAGGGGAAACCCTACGATGTGGAGTTGGAAATCGTCTCCGCGACGGGCGTTCACAAGTGGGTGCGGACCATTGGTCATCCGGTCGTCGAAGATGGGAAGGTCGTGAAGGTTTTTGGGTCGATTCAGGACATTTCAGAAATCAAAAGGGTGGAAGATGAACTTCGTCAAAGCGAAGAGAAGTTCAGAATCCTTATGGAAAATCTACCCCTTCCGGTAGCCGTTGTGAATGGAACCGGTACAATCTATTTCAGAAATGAGCGTTTTATTGACGCTTTTGGATACTCGCTGGAGGAAATTCCCACCATCCATGAGTGGTGGGAAGTGGCCTATCCGGACGAACAATACAGACTGGCGGTCCGTACTTACTGGCTCTCACTTTTGCAGGATTCTGTCAATTCAAATAAAGACATGGATGTTGCCGAGTACCATATTACCTGCAAGAATGGGGAGGTCAAGACATGCCTGATTTCCGGGATCATCATCAAGGAGAATATATTGGTTACCTTCATCGACATCACGGAGAGAAAACGGGCAGAAGAAGAGATCATCCACCTGAACCAGACGCTGGAACGGAGGGTGGAGGACCGGACCCTGAAACTGCAGGAGGTCAACAAGGAGTTGGAGGCCTTCTCCTATTCTGTCTCTCATGACCTGCGGGCGCCCTTGCGGCACATCATCGGTTTTGTCGATCTCCTGAATGAAAGATATTATGAAAATCTGCCGGATAAGGGTCAGCACTATCTGCGAACGATCGTCTCATCGGCCAATCAAATGGGACAACTGATTGAAGATTTGTTGAAATTTTCCCGGACCGGCAGGCAGGAGATGCAGTCGGTCCATCTGGACATGAACCTTGTGGTGAAAGAGACGTTGCTACAAATTCAGCACGACGTAAAGGAGCGGAAGATCCATTGGCAAGTTGACGACATGCCCATGGTGATGGGCGATCATCCGCTGCTTAGAATGGTGTGGTACAACCTGCTGAGCAATGCAGTAAAGTTTACCCAGCAACGTGAGGTCGCAGAAATCCATCTGGGTTATATCCGAACAAAGGAGGAACATCAGTTTTTTGTTCGGGACAACGGAGCAGGTTTTGATATGAAATACAGTCAGAAATTGTTCGGGGTTTTCCAAAGGCTCCATTCCAAGAGTGAGTTTGAAGGAACCGGAATCGGTCTGGCCAATGTCCGGCGAATCGTTGCCAAACACGGTGGTCGCACCTGGGCTGAGTCGAAACTGGAGGAAGGGGCAGTATTTTATTTTTCGTTACCGTATAAATAAAAGGATGGATATGTTGAGTTTAAAAAAGATTCTCCTGGTCGAAGACAATCCAAGGGATGTGGAGCTGACCATGGAGGCGCTGAATGATCAGCACCTAGCCAATCGAGTGGTCCGTTTGGAAGATGGGGTGGAGGCAATCGAATACCTCAGGTGTGAAGGCAAATACCATGATCGTGAAAAGGAGAATCCTGCGGTCATCCTGATG
>JAJTBP010000208.1 GCA_021286825.1 Marinilabiliales bacterium
GGATGTGAATGACGAAGAGGGATTGAGACGCGAAACAGAATATGCCAAACGAATCGGATTTACAGGCAAAGCCGTCATCAATCCCAGGCAGATTGATGTGGTACATGAGGTTTTCACACCGACAGAAGAGGAGGTGAGAAAGGCTTACCGGATCGTGAAGGAATTTAGGGCCAACAGTGCTGCAGGTATTGGCGTCTTTGCCATTGACGGCAAGATGGTGGATGCCCCCATCGTCGCCAGGGCCGAGTACATCCTCCGGCTAGCCAATGTAACCGTGGCATAAGGGTCCATTGTTGGAAATGTAAAAGAAAAAACTGAGAATATGCTGAATAGCTTGGGCCGAGAAATTCCTGAATACATTGAGGGAATCGGCAAACTGGAACCTTTTCAGGGAGCCCTTACAAAACTTAGAAAGGGATGGATGGATGAGCCCACCATTCCTGCTCCCAACAAAGCCTATCTTCCACATCAGGATAAGCTGTGCAAGACATTGGAGGAAGCCATCATCCGAAGCAACCCGCGTAATGGAATGACCGTCTCGTTCCACCACCATCTGCGAAATGGAGATATCCTGTTGGTTCAGACCCTTACCATTCTTCACAACATGGGCATCCGTGACATCACACTGGCCTCTTCCTCATTGAATGAGTGCCATGATCCCATCTTGCCGATGTTGAAGGATGGAACCGTCAGCAAAATCTTTTCTTCGGGCATCCGGAGTCAGTTGGGTCGGGCCATTGCGCTTGGTGTACTGGATACCCCGGTTGTCATCCATTCCCATGGAGGACGTGTGCGATGCATCCATACCGGTAAAATTCAGATCGACCTGGCCGTCATTCCCGCATCGGCTGCCGATTGCGAGGGAAATGCAACCGGCCCGCATGGAAAGTCTGCCTTCGGATCCATCGGCTACGCGGTAATCGATGCCCGGTACGCCAAACAGGTAATCGTGGTCACCGACAATCTGGTCGACTATCCCTGCATACCGCTTTCCATTTCACAAAATTTTGTGGATCATGTGGTTCTGGTGGATTCCATAGGGGATGCCTCCAAGATCGCAACAGGAACCACTCGTATCACCAATTCTCCGATGGACCTGCGAATTGCCAAGCTGGCAGCCGATGTCATCGAAAGTTCCGGTTTCTTTGTGCCGGGATTCTCTTTCCAGGTTGGAGCAGGGGGAGCCTCCCTCGCGGTGGCCAAATTCATTCGGGAGAAGATGAAGCGCAAGAGTCTGAAAGGCAGCTTTATGCTGGGTGGAATTACCTCCTACTGCGTCGATATGTTGAATGAAGGGTTGTTCGAGACCATCTTCGATGTGCAGTCGTTCGATGCCGTGGTCAGCAACTCTTTGCTGAACAACAGACATCACATCGAGATTCCTGCCGCACTCTATGCAAATCCTTTCAATTGTGGTTGCATCACCAATAAGATCGATGTGGTGGTGTTGGGGGCACTCGAGATCGATGTCAACTTCAATGTAAACGTAATTACGGGATCCGAAGGCAACATCAGAGGTGCCTCCGGCGGTCACTCGGATACGGCCTCCGGGGCCAAACTGACGGTGGTCGTCTGCCCATCCTTCCGGGGAAGAATCCCCATCATCAAGAAAAGGGTCCACACCATCGTGACACCGGGCGAGACGGTACATGTATTGGTCACCGAAAGAGGTATCTGTGTCAATCCGGCATTTCCCGAAATTGAAGCAAACCTCAGGAACGCCGGTCTCAACGTGAAGGACATTCATGATCTGGAGATCGAAGTGGATAAGATCACCGGAATTCCGGCTCCACTTGAGTATACGGATAAAATCGTGGGCATCGTTGAGTACCGTGACGGGACCATCATCGATGTGATTCATCAACTGAAGGAACATGGTGCCTGAAATCCGGGTAGGAACCTGTTAACATGCTTTGGCACCGGTTTGGTCCAAAATCAAAGAACAAACAATCATCGAACCCCTGAAATCCATATTGGACGCCCGTGAAAAAAGGGCCTTGCTTAAAACGAAGCTGGCCGACGGACGTTTTGCGGTGGTATCCTTTTCCCTGAATGTACCAGGATATCCCAAGAGCAACCGTC
This sequence comes from Marinilabiliales bacterium, assembly GCA_021286825.1. Lineage (GTDB taxonomy): Bacteria > Bacteroidota > Bacteroidia > Bacteroidales > Prolixibacteraceae > CAINVV01. The sequence goes on from JAJTBP010000208.1 coordinate 2,083, forward strand.
TGCTTAAAACCTTTTTCCGGCAGGTAAGCGAAGAGCTGATGGTCTATCTGCAGGCCCACCGGATCCGGGTGGAAAATGAATTTACCATGGCTACGGCTGATGAAGCCGGTGATTTTCTGTTTCTTGCGGTATCGACTACCGACACACAGGTACTCAAAATGCGCTGTGAACAGTTTGAAAGGGAACATCATTTGGGCCGCTTTCTGGATGTGGATGTGAATGACCCCTTCGGCAACACCCTTTCTTCGGGTTTGGAAAAATGCTGCTTCTTCTGCAGGGAAAAGTCGGCTGTTGAATGCAGACGAACCCATGCCCATACGTTGGAGCAGCTGCGTGATTTTCTATTTGAAAAGACGGAAGCTTATGTTAAGGAAGTGCGCAGAAAACGTCTCGGTCGTCAACTGGCTGCCTTGGCCCTTCAAGCCATTCTTCGTGAGATTTCCCTCGGGAACAAACCCGGATTGGTTGGTCCTGATGATCAGGGTTCGCACCACGACATGAATTACCAGACCTTTCTGGCATCCACATCCTCGATTGCGGTCTGGTTCGAGGAGTTGGCAGCAATGGGACTAAGATACCCGAGTGAAAATCCTGCCGATGCCCTCCCTGAACTTCGGAGGATAGGTCTGCAGATGGAATCCGCCATGTTTGCTGCCACAGGTGGAGTCAATACCCAGAAAGGCATCATCTTTCTTCTGGGATTGTCCCTTTTCGCCACAGGGCTACATTATCAGAAGGCTTCGGTCTTTCAAGAAGAATCCATACGGTCTATCCTGCGGAAGATCTGTACAGGCCTGGTTCATCAGGAGTTGGAGGTCTCCAGTGGGAGCAATTCTTCTCACGGGGAAACGGTCTTTCAACGTTTTGGTGCACCGGGAGCCCGCGGGGAAGCAGAGGCCGGTCTTCCCCTGGTTTTCGAGTGGGGACTGCCCATACTGAAAGCGATGGGGCCATCGGATCCTGGCTTGTTGAAATGCCTCTTCACGATGGCTGCCAGAAATGAAGATACCAACATCCTCTACCGGAAGGGGCCATCTGTTTTGGCGAACTTTCAAATGCATTGCCTGCAGGCTTCCGTCGATTTCACGGAAGGCCATTGCAACCAGGTAGCCGAATACTGCAGGCAGGAACAAATCTCTCCTGGCGGTTCAGCCGATCTGCTGGCTTTGGCCGTTTTCTTCCATTCATTGGAAGGACTCGGAACGATCACTTCATTTGATTAAAACGAAAAGATGAACTTTGAAGACACCGATTTTCGGCAAGAGACACTCGATCTGGACAATCCCTTCGATGTCAAGCTGGTCAGAAATTTTTTGACGGGGCTGGGATTCGATTTCGATCCGACCGAAGTGGAATGCACGATGATCGTTTATACCCTCAAGGGTGAACTGGTCGGTACCGGTTCGCACAAAGGGAGAATCCTGAAATACGTCGGTGTTGCCCAAAAATACAGGGATACCACGGCATTTGCGTTGATAGTTACCTACCTGACGGAGAAGCTACTCAAAATTTACAAGCATACTTTCGTCTTTACCAGACCTGAAAATACAGTCAGGTTTGCCGGCTTGGGTTTCCATGAGATTGCTTCTGCACCACCGCTTTTTTCCATTCTAGAGTTCGGATTCGAATCCATCGCTACTTATCAGGACTACCTAAGAGAGATCAAAGTCCCTGATAAAACCGGTGCGGTAGCAGCAGTGGTGGTCAATTGCAATCCCTTTACGAAGGGTCACCAGTACCTGATTGAGAAGGCCGCCTCAGAAAATGAGCTGGTCTATCTTTTTGTGGTGGAGGAAGATCTATCGGTGTTCCCCTTCTCTGTCCGGTGGAAACTGATCCAGGAAGGAATCGCTCACCTCTCCAACGTGGTGATGGTCAAAGGGGGGATGTACATTGTTTCGGGATCCATCTTTCCTGCCTATTTTCTCAAAAATGAGACCATCAGCGATGTGATGGAAAAGCAAGCCGAGCTGGATGTCCGGATCTTTGCCAACTATATTGTCCCGATACTTGGAATCAAAAGAAGGTATGTGGGTACTGAGAAATATTGCCTTACCACCGCCGCCTACAACGATGCCATGAAGAAAATACTTCCAACGGTCGGTGTGGAGGTACGGGAGGTCATGCGACTCGTGGCCACCACCAGTGAATCAAAACTTCCAATCTTCATCAGTGCCTCCAACATACGCAAAGCCATCAAAGCGGATACTTTGGCGGATGTGATGGCCTTTTTGCCTGAATCCACCCGCAACTATCTTTTATCGGATGAATCATTGGAGATCCGTCAAAAGATCAAGATGTCGGAGGGTCGCCACTAGGGAATCGTGGGGATCTCGACTTCGCTCATGGGTTCCGGAATCTCTATGTTGGCAAACCCTGCATTTTCCAGCTGACCTTTGTAAAATTGCTGGGTTTCATAATCACCGTGAACCAGGAAGACTTTCTGAATGGCTTTCGGATCCTGACATTTCAGGAAGGTGATCATCTCTTCGTAATCTCCGTGTCCACTATAAGCCTCAATCCGTGCAATCTCTGCATTGACTCCGTATTTGGTTCCAAAGATGGAAACCTCTTTCTCCCCGTTGACCAACCGGGCACCCAGGGTCCTGGGAGCACAATAACCTACTACCAGGATGGTATTCTGAGGATTGGAGATGTTGTTGGCAAGATGATGTTTGATTCGTCCAGCTTCCATCATACCGGATGCAGAAATGATGATGCATGGTTTTTTATAGCTGTTCAGCTTCTTGGAGTCGGCCGTCGAGGTGATGTAATGGAGGGAATTGAACCCGAACGGATCCTTGTCATGTTCCAACACCTTCAAAACTTCCGGGTTGAAGCACTCGGTATGCATGCGGAAAATCGAGGTGGCGTTGACAGCGAGCGGACTGTCCACAAAGATTTGAATTTTCGGCAACAAGCCGGCATTGAAAAAGTTGTTGAGCGTAAAGACAATGTCTTGCGTCCGGCCGATGGCAAAAGAGGGGATGATCAATTTACCCTTCTTTTCCACACAGGTTCTGTTGACCACTTTTAACAACTCTTCCTCAGCATTGGCTATGTGGGGATGCAATCTATTCCCGTAGGTGGATTCTGTGATGAGCAGATCGCATTGTGCAAAACTGGAGGGGGTTTTGAGAATCTTACTCGACTGCCTTCCAATGTCACCAGTATAGGCCAGTTTCGTCGTCTTCCCATTTTCTGTGATTTCGAGGAGTGCTGTACCTGCCCCGAGTAAATGCCCATTGTTGGTGAATTTTACCTTCACCTGGTTGTCGATGTAGAATTTTCGGTTGTAAGCCACACCGATGAACAATTCCATGCTCATTTTTGCATCCTCGGTGGTGTAGATGGGATCAATCGGCTCTAGTCCTTTTTTGATCATCTTCTTGTTGTACCATTTGACGTCCAGTTCCTGGATATGGCCACTATCGGCCAGCATGATGGAACACAGGTCGCGGGTTGCATTGGAGCAGATGACCGATCCGCGGAATCCCAGTTTGTACAGGTAAGGAATTAATCCCGAGTGATCGATATGGGCATGGGTCAGAATGATGTGGTCGATCTCTTTCGGATCAAAACCCAGTTTGCGGTTGGAAGCATCCGTTTCCATTCCTTTTCCCTGAAACATTCCACAATCCAACAGTATCTTTTTTCCGCTCTCCAGCGTTATGAGGTGTTTGCTGCCAGTGACTTCCCGGGCCGCACCAATAAACTTTATTTTCATGTGCAAAGGTTTTGGTTGTACTGATGAAGGTCTGCATGAATCATGTCGTCATTCGGGCGAAATCTTCGGTTCGGTATCACCGGTTCCTTGGGGTTCTTGCCAGATGAAAGCAGCTTCAATCCGCTCATCTCCCCGTCACAAATCAGCCTTAGGGTCATTCAACAGGTGAGAAGAAGGAGGGGTTTGGCGCTTTCGCGGTCAAGCACCGCCTGACGACAGAACTGGATGGACGATCCGGTAATATCAATCCGCCTCTTTTGACAACGGATAAAGGTAGGCAAAAATTCATC